>JANRLV010000118.1:0-2909 GCA_033762195.1 Chitinophagaceae bacterium
GATTTCCATTCCGGTCAACGATTCCATACTTGGTCCCGGTGCCACCGATATCAATACCAATGGCCAATTGTTCATTGATCATTTTCTTTGCCATGACTCTCTTTTTATATATTAATGCCCGCCTGAGGTGGACGCACTTTCATAATCAATTCCCTGACTCTTTAAGACAGACTTCACCCGGATGGCAAACCAGCCCAGGTAAACAAAACAGGCAAATGCCACCCAATAAGACTCCTGAATTCCAATTTTATCGGCAATAGCTCCCTGCAAAGGCGGAATAACCGCACCTCCAAGGATCATCATGATCAAAAATGCAGAACCCTGGCTGGTGTATTTTCCCAAACCGGCAACGGCCAGGTTGAATATACAGGGCCACATCACCGAACAGAACAAGCCGCCGCTGATGAGCGCAAACAAGGATATTTTTCCCGAGGTGAAAATCCCAATCAACATGGCGATCCCACCCAGAATAGAATAAATCAATTGCATTTTTGCCGGCTTGTCCTGACTGATAAAATACGTAACGATCATTACCAAAATGCAGATCGAGTAGGGGAGCATTTCTTCAAAAACATTTACTCCCCGGAGGTAATTGATCAACATATAGATGCCAAAAGCCACAAAAGGAACGATGACCGTTAAAATGGACTTCCAGGTCTTTGAAGGATTGAATGCCGATACGGCCCCTGTCCATCGGCCAATCATCATACTGGCCCAAAACAGAGATACCCAGTGGGCGATTTGTGAAGAATCCAGATTTTCTTTTTGTTTTAAATATTCACCAAGATTGCTGGCGATGGAAACTTCCACACCTACATAAACAAAAATGCCGATCATACCCAATACCAACTGCGGATATTTAAGGGCGCCAAATCCCTTTTCAATGATTTCTTCATTCTTGACAGCCGGTAATTTTGCAAAACGGAATATCAATGCCACCAGCAGGAAGGCGGCACCCAAAACCAGATAGGGTCCTTTCACATCTCCCAGAGAAGCATTTTGAGCGGCCAGTGCAGCACCTTCCTCCTTAACCGTTCCAAAAATGGCCAGGCTCACGATAACCGGGCCGAGTGTTGTACCAAAATTATTGATTCCTCCGGCCAGGTTCAATCGTTGGGCGCCCGTAGAGGGGTGACCCATCGCAATGGCATAGGGTTGGGCCGCTGTTTGCTGGAGTGAGAAGCCAAGTCCGACGATAAATAATGCAGTTAAAAAAAGAGCATAAGATCCTGTTTGAGCAGCCGGATAAAACAAAAAAGCACCGATTGCGGAAAACATAAGGCCATAAACAATGCCATTCTTATAACCGATCCGGTTCAAAGGATCCATACCCCAGATTCGCGCAACCAGAAAATAAAGAATGGAGCCTACAAAATAAGCAATGTAAAAAGCCAGATCCACCAACTGGGCCTGGAACTGGGTCAGATCCATCTTTTCTTTAAACAAGGGAATAAGAATGCCATTACTGGCGGCCACAAATCCCCAAAAAAAGAAAACGCTGATTAACGTTCCAAACTGGGACCATTTTGTTTCCTGATTCATATAGCAGATTAAATTTGAATAATGCGGAAAGTTAACAAAAAAGCATATCGAAAAAATTTTCAGGCAAATAAACATAGTAACGAAAAACCACTTAATTTGAGATAGTTATGGAAATAATTCATGTTTCTGCCGAATGTTACCCCGTAGCCAAAGCGGGAGGACTGGGTGATGTGGTGGGAGCTCTCCCCAAATACCAAACCAAGATGGGCCATGTGGCTAAAGTAGTCATGCCCATGTACAGAACACCTTTTTTGTATAAGAATGATTGGGAGTTGGTGCATGAAGGCGGACAGGCATTGGGAGGACAACATTTTCATTACAGCATCATCAAAGAAAAAACCAATAAACTGGGTTATGATCTTTACCTCGTGGATGTAAATGGTTTGCTCGATCGCGAAAAGATCTATGGTTATGATGATGACACCGAAAGATTCATGTCTTTTCAGATCGCAGTATGCGACTGGCTTTCCAAATGGGAACATAAACCGGATATCGTGCATTGCCACGACCATCACACGGGAATGATTCCTTTCATGATGAAGTATTGTTACGGATTTAACCGGCTTGCTGATATTCCCACTGTTTTTACTGTTCACAATGCCCAATATCAGGGCTGGATGGGATGGGATAAAAGTCATTATATCCCACCATGGGATACCTGGAAAGGCGGATTAATCGAATGGAATAAATCGATCAATCCTCTCGCTGCTGCTGTTAAAAATTCCTGGAAAGTGACTACTGTCAGCAATAGTTACCTGGATGAGTTAAGAAGCATGGCCAATGGCTTGGAAAGTCTTTTCGAATATGAAAAAGGAAAAAGTGTCGGTATCCTGAATGGAATCGACACCGAGGTTTGGGATCCGGAAACAGATAGTTTTATCATTTCAAATTACGACCCGGAACTGGTTCAGAAAGGAAAAAAGAAAAATAAGCAGGAACTCTGTGGGCAGTTTGGTTTGGATCCTGAAAAACCCCTGTTCGTTTTTATTGGCAGACTTGTCGGTGAAAAAGCAGCCGATATATTACCGGATGCCATCAGTTCCTCCATTTACCAACATCATGGCAATGCCAATTTTCTGGTGCTCGGTTCCGGGGAACCTCAGGTAGAAAATCAATTGGATCAACTAAAAGGGCAGTTCAAGGGTTATGTGAATACCTATATTGGATATAGCGAACCCCTGAGTCACCTGATGTATGCAGGCGCCGATTTTCTGCTGATGCCAAGCCGGGTGGAGCCCTGCGGACTGAACCAGATGTATGCATTAAGGTATGGTACCGTGCCCATGGTAAGAAGCACCGGAGGACTGAAGGATACCGTGACCGATTTTGGAGATTACCAGGGATTTGGGATTCGATTCAATAACGCG
>JANRLV010000119.1:0-44687 GCA_033762195.1 Chitinophagaceae bacterium
ATGGATCTCTTCCTGATCGTGGGAGGCTTTGTAAAGGATCGAACCGAATGGATTGGTGATAAAGGAGCCGCCCCAGAATTTCATGGCACCATTTTGCTCGAGTCCAACCCGGTTTACGCTCACCACATGTACGCCATTAGCGACGGAATGGCTGCGTTGAATGGTTTGCCAGGCATTGTATTGTTCGGTATTGGTGGCCTCATCCTGTGAGGTGGCCCAACCAATGGCAGTGGGATAGAATAATATTTCGGCACCCATAAGGGCGGTGATCCGGGAGGCTTCAGGATACCATTGGTCCCAACAAATAAGTACACCAATCGTAGCAAATTTGGTTTTAAACACCTTATATCCCAGGTCACCGGGTGTAAAGTAGAATTTTTCGTAGTAGGCCGGATCATCGGGGATATGCATTTTCCGGTATTTGCCTAAGTAAGTACCATCTGCATCCAGCACGGCGGTGGTATTATGGTAAAGCCCCTGGGCCCTTTTCTCAAACAGGGAGGCAATGATCACTACGCCTGTTTCTTTGGCCACCGCCGCAAGGCGGTCGGTTGACGGACCGGGTATGGGTTCAGCGAGTTTGAAATGCTCATAATCTTCCACATCGCAGAAATACAGGGAGGTAAACAGCTCCTGGAGGCATACGATCTGGGCGCCCTTTTTTGCGGCTTCTTTTACCTTTTCAATGGCCTTGGAAAGATTGGCCTCTTTATCGGCGGTACAGCTCATTTGTACCAAGCCTACTTTTACTTTGGTCATGTATGTGGTTTTGCTTGGCGAAATTATCGTTTTTTGGTGGGTTTCACCGCAGGGGACAGGGGAGGGGGGAGGACGGATGTTGGATGTTGGATGACAGAGGACGGATGACAGATGACGGATGACAGATGACGGAGGGCGGCTATAGTTTATTTATAAAAAGAAAATGTTCTTGTTCGAGTCGCCAGAGGCGACAAGATAACCGTGCGAGACCAGAGGTCTCGCACAGCCGCCCTCCGCCCTTCGACTAACATCCAACATCCAACATCCATCATCCGTCATCCGTCATCTGTCCTCTGTCCTCTTTCATCCAACATCCCCCATTCCCCGCGGTAAATTCCCTTCAAATACAATAATTTCGTCCACAAATTCACCAGCATGGCCATTCGCATCTTCATCACGGGCGGGACATTCGACAAGGAATACAACGAGATCACCGGACAATTGTATTTTAATGACACCCACATGCACGACCTGCTGGACATGGGCCGTTGCCGGGTGCCCGTTGAGATCCGTACCCTGATGATGATCGACAGTCTGGAAATGACCCAGGAAGACCGGGAATTGATCGTCCACCAATGCAATCAATGTGAAGAGGAAATGATCGTGATCACCCATGGTACAGATACCATGGCGGACACCGCCCAGGTGTTGGCAGATAAAGTAAAGGATAAAACGGTGGTACTAACCGGTGCCATGATCCCTATTAAATTTGGTAGTTCCGACGGGTTATTCAATCTCGGCAGCGCCATCGCTTTTGTTCAAAGCCTGCCCAAAGGGGTGTATGTGGCCATGAATGGAAGGTATTTTAAAGCCAATAATGTGAGAAAGAATAAGCAGACTGGCGTATTTGAAGAAATCGCCTAGTAATCCCGCAATAGATTTCTTGATCTGTGAATGATATCACGAATTACAACTTTGTCAGAAAATACTTCAAAGGTTATCGTCCAGGACAAATAACTTACTTGCCTGACCTCAGATTTTGTAAAAGAGAGATCAGTGTTTAACCGATATGCATAGGGGTTGTGACCTATTTCCAATAACTTTCTATACATTTTTCCCCGAAGCTTTTCAGCGGTAAGTGGCCTTTTCTGAATGACTGCTACGTAATTGATGATTTCTTCAATTTGAATTTTTGCTCTTTTCGATAGCTCAACTTCGACAACTGAATTTCTTTTCTTTCTTCCCATTCCCTTATTACTTCTTTTAATGGTCTGGAAGGTGAATTCCAACCCTCTTTTAAATGTTGAATAAATTCGTCTCTTGTTAAAGGATAGCCGGGAAGTACCAAGCTTTTGAAGTTTGTTTTCATAAACCAAAAATAATCTCTCGCGAATTTTAAAAAAGACCGGTTTACACGACTCGTATTTTACATCGTAGAAAACTGCTTGTGTTTATCTCGATCTGTTTTACATGCCATTTTTCTTCCTATCTTTCCCGCATGTCTTTGCGGGATAATGACAATAAGTGGTTTCGGTTAGCCTCGGCCCTGGTGAACAATAGCGACCGGCATGTTTTCCTGACTGGAAAGGCTGGAACGGGTAAGACCACTTTTCTAAAACATATTCAGGAGACCACCTTCAAGAAGTCGGCCGTAGTAGCGCCAACCGGCGTAGCCGCTATCAATGCCGGGGGTGTGACCATGCACTCTTTTTTTCAACTGCCCTTTGGTCCCTATGTGCCCGTTCAGGCTGGTTGGAACAGCCAGGCCTCGGATAGCGGGAGCCTGTTCAAGCAGATCCGGTTCAACAAGGCCAAGCGCGACCTGTTAAACGAACTGGAATTACTGATCATTGATGAAGTGAGTATGGTGAGGGCCGATATGCTCGATGCAGTAGATGCTATCTGCAGGCATTTTCGAAAACGTCCCGACCTTCCTTTTGGCGGATTGCAGGTACTCTATATTGGCGATCTTTTTCAGTTGCCTCCTGTGGTGAACGACGAGGAATGGAAAAATATTCTTTCCCTGCATTACAAAAGCCCTTTCTTTTTTGATGCGCAGGTAATACGTGACGCGCCGCCCCTTGTCGTTGAACTTAAAAAGATCTACCGCCAGGATGAAGAAGCCTTTATTCATATCCTGAATCAGATACGGAATAACCAGGTGAACGAAGCAGACCTCGATCGCCTGCATGAACATTTTGACCGGAGTTTTGAACCCGCATATGGCGATACTTATATCACCCTGACCACACACAACAATAAAGCTGACCAGATAAACCAACAACAGTTGCAGCGTTTACGCGGTGACCTGGAGCAATTTCAGGCCGAAGTGGAAGGTGAGTTTGGAGAGAAGTCATTTCCTGCTGACAAGAACCTGCAATTAAAGATCGGGGCCCAGGTCATGTTCCTTAAGAACGATAAAGGTGACCGAAGACGATTTTATAATGGGAAACTGGCCACCGTCAACCGGATAGAGCCAGACGCTATCTATGTATCCACTGGCGATGAACCGGATGATATCAAAGTGGAGCGGGAGACCTGGACCAATATCCGGTACAATTATGACCGCATGGCCGATAAGGTGGAAGAGGAACAGTTGGGAAGTTTTAAACAGTTTCCACTACGCCTCGCCTGGGCCATCACCATTCACAAAAGCCAGGGGCTGACCTTTGAAAAGGCCATCATTGACGCGGGTTCATCGTTTGCGGCCGGTCAGGTCTATGTGGCCCTGAGCCGGCTTACCTCCATGAAAGGCCTGGTGCTTTTTTCCCGCATCCATCCCAATGCCATCCATACGGATGAGCGCGTGCTTGCGTTCGTGAATAAAGAAATGGATGAGGAGGAGATGGAGAAATTGGTGGAAGAAGAACAAAAACGATTTGTGGAACAGTCCCTGATCGGGTTCTTTCAATGGGATAAACTTACTTCTCTGGTGGCTGAATTTGTGGAAGCCTACGATGACCGGCAGATCCCCGATAAGGAATGGGCCGTTCAATGGGCGAGGACTTTCTTTTTAAAGATTGTGGAGCAACAACAGGTGGGCGCAAAATTCGCACGGCAGTTGGAAGACCTTATCCATGCTGATCCGGTGGATTATGCTTTTTTGAGATCCCGTACCGAAGCGGCCGTCAATTATTTTGACCCCATTTTATATCAATTGACTGCTAACCTTCAGGAACATATTGACGCGGTCAAGATCAAGAAGAAGGTAAAAAAATATACCAACGAGCTTCGGGAGATCAAGACCTTACTCCAGCGGAAACAGTATCAATTGAAAAAAGCCGGGGCATTGGCATCCGGACTGGCCGAGCAACAAGCCACGGCTCAATTGATCGATCTGATCGAGGGTAAAAAGCTTATTGCTACGTCTAAAACAGGAGCTCCCCAACCCGAACCAGAGCCTGTACCGGAAGAAGATAAGAAAGCGCGGCCGCAAAAAGGAGACAGTGCCCGAATTTCACTGGCCATGTTTCAGGAAGGGAAGGACATAAAGACCATTGCCTCAGAAAGAGGTTATGCCTGGAGTACGATCGAGAGCCACCTGGCTTCCTTTCTCGATACGGGCGAAGTCACGGTGAATGATATTGTAACACCGGAAAAACAGGAACGCATCCGGGCGGTGCTGAAAGAAATGGGGGAAACAATTACCGGGACCAAGGAAGTGAAGGACAGGTTACCGGCGGAGTACACGTATGCCGAGATAAAGGCGGTGTTGTGGGAAAGAGGGTCTCGGGTTGGAGATTAGAAGTCGGGAGTCCGAGGTCAAAGGTTCGGGGACCGGAGCCTGATTGCAGGAGTTTGTAGAAATAACGATTACAAATAAAAATTAACCGTCAACCCCGGACTCCTGACTTCGGACTCCCAACTAATCATTTTCTTTCCAGCAACTTAAAGAACTGATCCAATTGCGGTAAGATCACAATACGTGTACGGCGGTTGGTCGCTTTTCCATCCGGCGTGCTATTATCGGCGAGTGGTTTGTATTCACCACGACCGGCAGCCGCCATTTTAGAAGGATCGATACCATATTCATTTTGCAGTACTCTCACTACAGCAGTGGCGCGTTTTACGCTCAGGTCCCAGTTGTCCAGCAGGATACCACTCTTGTACGCCACATTATCCGTATGCCCTTCTACCATGAATTCGATATCGGGTTGATTCTTTAACACCTGTGCTACTTTTCCCAATACGACATTCGCTTCTTTGGTGATATCATATTTACCAGTTTTAAACAGGAGTTTGTCAGATATGTCGATGTACACAACCCCTTTATCTACCTTGACATTGATATCTTCATCTTCCAGGTTGCCGATGGCGCCTTTCAGGTTCATCACCAAGGCCATGTTCAAAGAATCTTTTCGGGCCATGGATTGCTGGAGTGTTTGGATATAAGAATCTTTGGCGCCGATATTTTCCAAAGATTTTTTGATGCTTTCCGCTTGCTGGCCGGTGATCACCGACAGGTCCTGGAGTTGTTTCAGGGCCTGGGTATTGTTTTCTTTCAAAAAGGCCACTTGTTTGTTCAGTCCATCGATCTCGGCGATCATGGAGGCATTGTTGTTAGCCAGTTCGTTTTTCTCGGTTTCGCAGTCTTTCAAACTCCCCTGAAGGGTAGTATACGTTACATTCAGTTTTTCATACTGTGCCTGTGCGTCCAGCAGTTTCTTTTTGCTTACGCAGGAAGTAAATACCAAGGCAAGAAGAGGAAGCCCTAACCAAGTTATTTTTTTCATTTTTTTATATTTAATTAAATAATGTTGGTTGTAAAACAAAGGTAGGGTATTTACCTCTGTGTATTCCGTGTCCCGAGGCTTCGGGACTGTGAGAGAAATCCTAATTTCCCACATAAAACACCAGCCACAGAAGGAGTTGTTTATTTTTGCCCGCCACTATGTCCAAGAAGAAGAAAAGCACCCGCGGCCGAAAGAAGGCCATGTCCGCCGCCCTGATCACAGGGTTGATCCTGGTTGTGGGGGCCCTGGCCTATTTTGGATATGAGTGGTGGAAGTTCAGGCGTTCGCGTTTTGTTACCTATCCCGAATTTGGTATTCCTATACCTCATCCTTACTCCATTCATGGTATCGATGTGTCCAAATACCAGGAGAATATTTCCTGGGAGTCGGTAAAGGCGATGGAAGTAGGGCCTATTCGGTTGCAGTTTGCCTTTATAAAAGCTACAGAGGGCATTGGCAATGTGGACAGGCACTTTAAGCGTAACTGGAAGAAAAGCCGCGAAGCCGGGATCACCCGGGGGGCCTATCATTTTTTTCTGGCCACAAAGGATGGCAAACTGCAAGCGCAGAACTTCATCAAGCGGGTAGACCTGGAGCCAGGTGACCTGCCGCCGGTACTTGATGTAGAACAGACCTACGGGGTAGCCAATGCGGTGATCAAAAGGGAGGTAAAAGAATGGCTTCAGGTGGTGGAAGGGTATTATAAAGTAAAACCCATTCTCTATACCAATGTGGATTTTTACAATCGCCAGTTAGGCGCTGATTTTGATGATTACCCACTCTGGATCGCCCATTATCTCCAACCCAATAAACCCCGTATTGAGCGCGACTGGGCCTTTTGGCAACACAGCGAAACCGGGCGTGTAAACGGCATCTTCTCCAAAGTTGATTTCAATGTGTTTAACGGAGATTCAACCGATTTTGTCGAACTCTTGTACAAAGCCAATTAAGTCGAACATCTGGCTGGGCTTATCCTTATCTTGCAGTCAGGGAATTGTTCCCTTTAATCAACCACCGCCTATGTCCTCCGGGATGGAGCCAGAGATCAAATTACATTTCCGCAAAGTAGGATACTCCTTTTTTGCCGGATTGATCTGGCTGCTGGTCAATGTGACCGCGGGGCTTTATTTCAAACTGGCCATTATTGAAAAGCATATCCGTCTGGGCAATATTCTTTTCTATGTATGGTTTCTGGCCAGTATTGGCTTTTTGCTGTATTATTTCTTTCGTACCTGGCGACTCTTTTTCAACTTGAATGGTCGGAAATGATCAGCCATTTGCCATTGATCTTTTGGATCAGGAGTGTATAATGCCCGGTGGCATCACCAATGGTGCGTTTGAGGTACCATTTTCCGGTTACGGAATAAAAATTCTTCGAGAGCTTTTTTAGTTGGATCACGGTGGAGGTGAAATCACCCATGGCGGCTTTATTGGGGTATCCCTTTTTATAATTATCAAGGGTATTCTGCCATCCATAGGTTACCCCGGATTTTCCAATAAACATAAGGGAGTCATTTTTCCAATAGCCTTCCATAAAGGTGACGAGGTCGGCATTGTTCCAGGCGACTACCTGGTCATCGAGGAGTTTGTAGATGGCTTTTTCGTCTTTCGACTGACTAAAAGATACCATTGAAGTGGCAAGCAATAGAAGCGTAAGTATCCGGCGCATGTGGTTTTTATTTATTGAAAGATACAAACTTCCTTTGTGCCCTTCGTGCACCCTTCGTGCCCTTTGTGCCTCCTTTGTGTCCTTCGTGTCCTCCTACGCAAGTCGGGCGTAGGAGGACACGAAGGACACAAAGGGGGCACGAAGGACACAAAGAATACAGTGGATTATACGTTGCAGGCTGCTTTCTGGCAGGAGCGCCAGTTGAGGTAATGCGCTGAAATGATCAGGATTACTGCCGGGAATAAGAACCAGTACTGATATTGGTGATAAAACTGTTTCAATACCAGCAACCCGATACCAGCGGCAAAAAGAAATACCGGATAGAGCCGGTGGTGGTGCTTGAGATACCCATTCATCAGAGAATAGGTGCCAATGACAAAGGCCAACCCGATCATCCCGTTCTCAAACCACGGGTTGTCTATGATATTGATGCCAAATAAAGGCAGGGTACTTGTTAATAAAGGCAGGAAGGCACAATGAATGGCGCAGGCTACCGTCGCAGTTACCCCAAAAGCATCCCAGTTGATCCTAAAATTCATGAAGGGAAGCAAAGATAAGGTAATGCAACGAAGTTGCGAAATTTGTATTATTTTTGTACCGATTTTTGCAACATATATGAAAAAGAAAACGGTCATTTATTCAGTGTTTTTTGGGATTCTGGTCCTGGTATTCTTTTTTGTGCTGAACAAGGTAGTGCCAGGGTTTCGGGAGAGCCGTTTTCCACCGATCGGGACGGTCCAGCCATTTCAGTTTGTGAATCAGGACAGTGTGTTGGTGACCCGGGAGGATGTAAAGGGAAAATGGTTGGTGGTGGAATACTTTTTTACCACCTGTGATGGGATATGCCCGTTGATGAACAAGAATATGAAGCGGGTATATGAAAAATTCAAGGACGATGACCGGATGTTGATCCTGTCACATACCTGCGACCCAATGAACGATTCTCCGGCGCGGCTGAAGCATTATGCGGACTCCCTTCAGATCGATACCAGGCGATGGGTTTTTTTAACTGGTCGCAAAGACAGCCTGTACAATATGGCGCGGTTTAGTTACAAGATCGACGACCCGAACAATAATATGAAGACACCGGAAGATGATTTTCTCCATTCACAATTTTGGGCCCTGGTGGACCGCGAAGGGAATATCCGGAAGATCTATGACGGGTTAAAGCGAAAGGAAGTAGACCAGATGATGGCGGATCTGGAGAAAATGATGCTGGATGCCGGTAAATGATTCAATCCACAACACAAACATGAGCACGCATACAAAGATTGAAACGATACTGAAACACCATAGATTGAGTGTAACGGACAGCCGTCGAAAGATCCTGAATATCTTTTTGACCCATGCGGGTGCGCTGTCACATGGCGATATTGAACGGAAGGCGGGAGAGAAATTTGACCGGGTGACCGTGTACCGTACGTTACAAGCCTTTATGGAACGGGGAATTCTGCATACCGTCCCCACATCGGATGCCAATATCAAATATGCGCTTTGCAGTGATTCCTGTCATGAAGGACACCATCACGATGACCATGTGCATTTTATGTGTCGGCTCTGTGGAAATACCACTTGTATCAATGATGCCCTTATCCCCGATGTCAAATTGCCCAAAGGATACACATCCTCTCAGGTAGAAGTGGTAGTGCATGGGATCTGCAAGAATTGCCGGAAATAATTATTTTTTATTTTTTCGCCAGATCAGTAACGGTAATAGGAAGAAAATACCTGGTAAGGAGAATAGCGTTCCAGATATGGTCCCTACAGCCAATGAATACCAGAATACCTGATTGGGGCCACCTAAAAGAAATGGGATCAATCCACTGATTGTTGTCACCGCACTTAGAAGAATTGTCTTATACCGTTGAGAATACACATGTAGTAGAATAGCATTTTTATCTGCTCCAGGGTAAAGCTTGATATTTCGATTGTATTCATTGATAATAAAAAATGCCGAACTAATAACGAGCCCCCCTAAGAAAATCAGTGAGGCATAGCCTCCTTGATCAAATGAGAATCCTCCCACAGAAAAAGTTGCAAACACACCTAAATAGGAAAAAGGGATTAGTACAATAATATACAATGGCTGCAAGAGACTCTCAAATAGTACACACCCGATTATATAGAACACTAAAACTAAAATTAGAATCAATAGAAAAGAATTTTGAAACCAATCAACTTTCCATGACCAATCATTTGGTTCTGTTGAATATCCGGGCTTTAGGGTTTTATTAAATGATTTTAGCGTAGTGTCAAGAAATTTTTTGCCGTATTCATAAGGGGCAAGAAAATCAAAACTTAGTATTCGCTGATATTGCCTGTTTTCTCTGATTATGGAACTGGTACTTTGCGTTTGTTGAATTTGAGCCAGACGATCAAGATATATATACTGATTTGAATCGACCTTTCTGGGTGTAAATAGCATATCGTGAATCGTAGCTGAATCCGTTTCATTTGATTGAATAACCAGTGGTAAATATCGATTCTCCCAAAGAACCAATTCATTGGATGTGGCTCCATTTTCCTGGCTTTTTATCAATCCAATCAGTTCTTCTGAAGTGATGTTATAAAAATTCATTAGTTTATTATTTATCTTCAGCTCGTAATGCCAAATATCCTCCTGGGAAAAGGTAGATCGGGCGTCTATATTAACTTTAGAGACGCGCGTGTTTTTTTCCAGTATTTTCTGCAATCTGTTGGCTTCTTCTTTCAGCGCGTTAAAATTATACCCTTTCATAAGCACTCTGTTCGCCGGACCACTTCCCTGGTTGGTGTTACTAAATCCCTGTCCTATACCGTAGATATTCCATTTTACTCCACCCCACTTAATTGATTTTTTAATCAGCTCCTCCTTTAATAGAAACGGTAGTTTATTTTGGTTTTTTGCAAACACAATTTCAATCTTTCCTTTTGTGGGCTCATCCGCTCGGCAGGTAATTCGATTTATCCCTTTTACCGTAAGTAAATAGGATTCGAGGGAGGTTAGTATACTGTTCAACTGAGTCAACGAGCTTCCGTATTCCATATTGATGGCAACAAATAGTTTCCTTTCTTCTGGATTTTGGAAACTACTTTTTGATGAAACATCTGTAATAAATATGCGTAATGCTCCGCCAAGCCATTTATCAACTAAGGGCTTTGCGTTCTTTTGGTACGTTTGGGCCCCTATAGTTTTATTGTACATTGAATGATACCATCTTTCGCCTTCCCATTTTTCAGGTAACAGAAATACCGGGAGACCAAAAGAGAGAATTAACAAGAATAGCACTAGGTGACGGAAGCGATGCAATGCAGTGATTGTCGTTTCATATCTTCCAATAAATCCATGTGAGATGTGTCGAGAGGAAATGGTTTCAATACCGGGGCCGATTTTGGAGAAATTTTTGGGCTTCACCAATTCAATGAGCGAGGGTATTAATAATAGAGAAACAAGAAGAGAACATAGCAGCGAGAGGATGATAAGTATTGAGAAATCTGAGAAGAGTCGGACTTTTTCTGAGTTCAGTAAAAAGACCATTGAAAGTGCTGAAATGGTACATAATGTGGATCCTAGTATGGGGAGTAAGGCAACTGGTTTTCGGTACCGGACATAATGATCAAAGATTGTTATGGTATGATCAAGCACCAAACCGAATGAAATGGCGACAGCTGCTATCGTGTACAAATGGATGGGTATTTGAAATATCCAAACAAGACTTAGGGTTAGGCAAAAATTCGCTACCAGACTCATAAATAGAATGAGAATGATCTTCAGATTTCTGTAAAAGATGATTACAAAACAACATAAGATAAGCAAAGAAAGAGTTACTCGTTTCCCTATTTCCTGCAGTGCTTCCTTAAGAAAAATACTATCGTCATGATCTATATCAATCTTGATTTTGCCTCTGCTTCTGTCTTCTGAATTTTTAATTATCGTTTTTATTCTGTCGGCGAGAACAATTTTGTTTTGGTCTTTATGACCATAGATTAATAAACGAAGTGAATTTTTACCATTTATGCGAAAAATGTTTTCAGGAGCGTGTTCCTCTAAAAAGACGCTGGCAATGTCAGATAGCTTTAATACCCGACCATCTGGGCAGGTCAGGGGCAATGACTGCAGATCAGCATTTTGAATTTTGGGATCATTGACCCTGATCATCCATTGATTTCCGGATGAATCCAAAGAAAGTCCAGGGTATTGTGGAAGATATCGGTCTCTAATTTGATGGGAAAGTTCCATTGGATCGAGCTCCCAAAAGCGAAGTCGGTTCAGATTGTATTGAACAACTAATCTGGTTGATGCCCCCCCTGTCAATTCCATTTCCCTGATTCCTTCCACCTTACTTATTTCTTTTTCAATCGTTTGATGGATTAGTTCGGAAAAGTCGCCAATATCCTGAAGTGGGCTAAACGCTATGACCATAAAGGGAGACCCTTCTGTCTCCTCTTCATTTCCCTGACTTACGATTGGATAAGAAGTCTTTGTGGGCAGATAGGGGTATATTCTTCTGATAAGGGAGAGAAGTTCGAATCGTGTAAGGTCTGCATCAGCACCCTTTTCAAAAGCCAGCCATATAGTACCCTGGTTGGCCTCCGATTCGGATCGAATTGTTTTCAATTTAGGTAAGCTGGCACAGGCGTTTTCCAGAACGGAAGTTACCGTTGTCTCCACTATTTCAGGAGTGGAGCCATCAGAACCAATAGTAATAGTAAAAGAAAGGGCTGATTTTTCTGGTAGAAGGTCAATCTCAAGTAAAGGAAAAACAATCAACGAAAGAATAACGATTGACAAGAACGCTACTACAATACGAAAAGGGCTTACAACTGTTTGATATAAGGTAGAGATCCTCACCAAGCGTCTAAGTGATTTTACTTAAAAAAATGTTTCACGACTAACCTTTACAGTTCATTGTGATTTATTTGTAGTACGGATTTTGTAAGTTAATATGGTTGACGATATATTTGATACCAAAGCCATACTAAACTTACTCCTATGCCAAAGCGTTACATTGATCGAATTCGATACCTCAATTCATTAATTCATAAGAAAGGAACTGGATCTCCAAGCCAATTGGCAAAGCGCCTCGGTATTTCCCCAAGCAGATTGTACGAGTATATCGCATTTTTACGAGATGAAGGCGCACCAGTTCGGTATAGCCGAAGCCGACAGACCTACTTTTATGATGCAGACGGAACATTTGAAATTGGCTTTGTTAATCAAAGGGGCGAGTTAAATAATCTCCCTCCAGAAATACGAGAGTCGAGATAATTATACTTGTAAAGAATTATTGTTTTCCACCAATTATGTTTTAAGGTAGCCAGTAAATGGAAACAACCGGTAGTGTTGACCGGTATTTTATAACCTAAATTTTGATTAACCATGCGAAAGAATCTTTTTCGGGCATTGCCGTTAATTGGAGCAATTGTTTTGTTCTTCGGTACCCGATCAAATGCGAACGTTGACCCTCCAAAGCAAGTTACCTGTCCAACAGGGGATCAGTACAAGTGTATGTGGTCATCCTCTGGTGACTGGGTAATTTGGAGAGGCCCTGGAACTGTAATCATTGTAAACTAAAACCTAAAATTTATGAAATCAAAAGTTGGTTTGAAATTCATTTTATTGGGAATTGCTCTTGCAGGTGCATTCGCTTCTGCAAAATCAAATGCTATCCCCAATATTACCTGCCCCAAAGGCAATATCTATAAGTGTGCAGAAGGAACTACTTCTTCCGGTGGCCACTTTATCGCCTACAAAGGGGAAGGGGAAACCATCACCATTTTTAATTAAAAAATTCAATTCATGAAAACAAGAAAATTCATCGTGGCTGTTTTGGCCCTGGTTACGACGGGTGTACTTACGGCAGGCTCTGTTTTTGGAACCGAGAGCGGGCCAAAAGAAATTCAGTGCCCTACCGGTGATAAGTACAAATGCTATACCTGGGGATCAAATACTGTTTACAAAGGCGAAGGCGGCACAGTTATCATCATGTAATTTCTTAATAATCAAAAACCAATAATTATGCAACAAAGAAAATCAATTCTCACCCGCGTACTTGCAGCTGTGGCCGGAGCCCTTCTGGTAAGTACTTTTGCATTTGGAACAGCCAGCGATCCGAAAGAGATCAAATGCCCTACCGGCGATAAGTACAAGTGCTACACCACTGACAACCTCACTGTTTATAAAGGAGAAGGAACAACGGTGATTATTTTATAATCTGTATAACTCAGCGCTTCTCTTCTGTTATGGATTGAGAGGCGCTGAGTTTTTTAATTTATATTCATGAAGAAGAGAATCATTTCTATAGTTGCTATTGTTATTGTCATTTTGATCGCTGGCTTTTTTATTATTCGAAATTACTGGGTAGATGAAAAGAAGAAAATTCAGTTTTCTCAAGAAAGAGTTTTCAATATTTCTTTAGATACCGTTGGCTCGATTCCGGTAGGATTTTCCTGTTCTAAGTTATCAGAACTGGGAGATACCGCCTTGTTATTAGAAAATAACAACGAAAAATCAATCACTATTATAGATACATCTGGAAGAATATTATTAAAAATGGGGAATGAGGGCGAAGGCCCTGCGGAATTTAAGATGATATCTTCCCTTGATGCAGATACTTCAGGCATTTTTGCCACTGACGCAGTGAAACATTCCATTTCGAAATTTGACTGGAATGGTAACCTGATATCCAATTATTCCTTACCCCGTGAATTGTCAAGGGCTGTACGTGTTAAGCAGGAAGAATTTTTGATTCAATCAACGGAAAGCAATAATAAGGAGGGAGTCTTATCCTTCATATGGACAGACGGCATAAGTCAAAAGGTGAACAAGGAAGGGCTATTTGCAGATGTATTTCCTGCAAAAGGCAGTACTGGATTAATCTATGACGGTTTTTTTGCACGTAATACAAACGGAAGTATAGTTTACACTTGTTACCAGACCAATGATTTTTTTGGGGTGGATAGAGATCTAAACTTGTTGTTTAAAGCAAAGTTTGTTTATTCGACCCCTCTACCTGTAATAAATGAAACGGGAGACATCAAGTTTATTGAATCTTCCTATATTGGCGTTAGCTCGGTGTCTGTTGACAGCAAGTACATTTATGTAATGACCAATATTGGCGACAAAAAGCATCCCGGTACTCGAATAATTGATATGTATGATCTAGTAAACGGGAAATACAGTTCAAGTTTTGCCGCTCCTGTGCTGGATGGTGAAATACCTTCTGATATGTACAAAGGGAAAGACCTTCTTTACTTTGTTTACCAAAACAGAATTGTAAAATTCAAGCCGTCTTTTTTGAAAAGTTAACAAGGATCTGATGGGGAAGACTTTAAAAAGTTGGGTCAGTCTTTTAATTTCAGGAAGCCTTATCATGCTGCTTGCCTATACAGGCATCATGAAGTTGTGGGAGCACGAGGATTTTCTTATTAAGCTGTTGAAATCTCCCCTCATACCTAAGAGGCATATTGAGTTGATTTCATATGCAGTTCCTGTTTTCGAGCTTCTGGTTGTTGGGTTGCTTGTATTCAAGCCCCGTTGGGGACTGTATGGGTCGCTCATGCTTTTATGTAGCTTTACGGTCTACCTGGTTTTATTGAACCGATATACTAATTACACTGGTTGTTCCTGCGGTGGAATATTTAATAATTTAAATTACACCACGCATTTGTTCGTAAATCTGGCATTTATTATTGCGAATGTACTTGCCATCCTGATGATTTCTGCAGAAAAGAATATGGAAGAATGAGGAGAAGATTATATATATCATTGCTGGGTATTTTATTGTTATCAGGCCTATGGTCAGGGCTTATTGCCCAGAAAAGTCTCGGGGTAGGTGATTCTGTACCTGGATTTAACTTTAAAGTATTTAAGGCCTCAGGATCTACCTATCTGAGTACGGCTGACCTGAAAGGGAAAGTTATGATCCTCGACTTCTGGGCCACTTGGTGTGCTCCTTGCATACCAGGGTTGAGTAAACTTGACTCGATTGTGCAAAATCTGGATAACAGGGTCGTAGTTTTGGCCATTACCCAGGAGCCGGAGGATAAGCTTAGAAAATTTCTTACAAAATGGAAAGGCAGAAATGTAATTTTTGTAAGCGACACTACGCATATCCCCTATTTTCCTTATACAACCGTTCCTCACTCTATAGTGATTGATAAGTATGGTTATATAGCAGGTGTAACTACCCCCGAAGACATTTCAGCAGAAATAGTGAATGATCTTTTAGTGGGCAAGCCAGTTGAATTTTTGCCTCCTGAAAAGCATAGTGGGGTAGGTTGGGCCAGAAAGGATAGCCTTATTCTTTCCGGTTTTGAAAGGTATTTAAGCCCATATGACTCCAATTCCACAACGGATATAAAATTATATCGGTCGAATGGGGTCACAAATTTGAATTTTACCAACTTTACGATCCCTTCACTTTTCCGGGAGGTGTTCAGAATGCCGGCGCATAGTTGGGTGATCGACAGCGCTTGTAAAGATGTAGATATCTATGAACCCCCTTATTTATTTTGTCTTAAAGTTCAACTGCCTGAAGCGACAGATGAAATGATATTTAAGGAAGCCCAGCGGATCTTAAATTTAAGTTTACAGTTCAGGGGAGATTTAAAGGAAGTTACCCAGGATGTGTATGTCTTAACAAAAGCCAGGTCTGGCAATCGCACGCCTGTGGCTACTTCCGCACAGGAGACTGATGTTACCTACTATGGCCCCAATTTTAAAGGACAACGAATTCGAATAAGCCATCTCGTTGATTACCTGTCTAATGAGATGGGGTATTTATACAATCGGATTGTACTGGATGAAACCAGGCTTTCCGGGTATTATGATATTGAAATGGAGTGGAACTACGCTGATCATACTACACTGGTGGAGGAACTCCATAAACATGGTTTGGAATTAACCAGGAAGAAAAGGGCGGTAAATATGCTTTTAATCAGCAAAAAGTGACCGATTTTTGAAATTTGACATGTATGACTGCAAAATCTTCTTTTACCTGCATCCAAAATTTCCTGTTCTTTTTAACCTTCTTTCTGGTATCATGTACAAATGCGGTTTCGTCCAGTGAGGATTTTTCGAAGTCAACCAGCCCCCCTATTGAATTGGAAACCGCCGTAACGGTGGATACGGCACATTTGGGGGTATTCCTGTATGTTATTGAGGCAAATGGTAAGGTAAAAGCAAAATCTGATCAACAATTTGACGCGGTAATTGGTGGGAGTATTGCCTACGCTCCAATCCGGAATGGCGATAGGGTGAGAAAAGGGCAAGTATTGCTAAAATTTTCGACAAATGAAATCGATCATAAGATTGAAAAATTGAGATTGGATGAGTTCAATGGCCTAAAGGAATATGAAAGTCAGTTATTGGGGTATGATAACCTATCGAAGGGCCTGACTCAGGAACAACTGGAAGCGATAAAAAAGAAGCTCCAGATTAGCACAGGTCTATCGGGAGCCAGGCACGGAATAAAGGTAGCCGAGTTTGAAAAAGGGCAGGCTATTATAAAATCACCTTTTGATGGAAAACTCTATAATGTTCTGGTTAAGCCAAGTGATCGGGTGAAACCCGGGGATAAATTATTTGGCCTTTTTGACCCATCAAAACTATTACTACGCGTCCACCTTCTGGAAGCGGATATTTTCCTCATTAAGCCCGGACAATTGGCAAGGTTGCAGCCTTTCTTCAATCAGGATCGATTTTGGGAAGCTGAGGTTTATGAGATAAACCCATTAGTTGACGAGAAAGGAATGGTTTCTGTGGATTTGCTAATTAGAAACCCGGTAGATGGAGGGCAGGATAACTCAATCGATGCACTATTTCCCGGCATGAATTGTAACGCCAGGATTGAGATACCCTTTCACCAGCGAATAGCTGTTCCTAAAGAAGCAGTTGTTATGCGGGATGGGAAAGCTGTAATCTTTACCGTTGAGAAAGGAAGGGCCAAATGGAACTATATAACATTAGGACGTAGTAATGATACGCAAGTGGAAGTGTTAGACGGAATAAAGGATGGCTCCATCTTTGTAACAACTAATAACCTCCAGCTAGCTCATGGGTCGCCGGTTACAATTCAACCAGTGAAAGGGTCAGATACTATGGAAATATCCCAGCAATCGAAACAACCCAACGCTACTGGCCATGATTAGATTCCTGGTGAAACGCCCGATTGCTGTACTCATCACCTTTATTTCCTTTATTTTATTAGGACTGGTCTTGATGCGGCGTGTTCCTACCTCACTGCTACCTGAGGTAGAGGTTCCTCAAATAACGATACGATTGGAGGTTCCTAATACACCCGCAACAGTCATGGAATCTGATTACCTGACAAGGATAAGAGGCGTCATGACGGGAGTAAAGGGCCTAAAAGGATTGGAAAGCACCGCAGCCAATCATTTAGGATGGGTCTATCTTGAGTTTGAGTTTGGGTCGCGCATGGATTTGGCCTATGTAGAAGTGAATGAACGAGTTGACAGACTTATGGGTCAATTGCCACGTAATGTGAAAAGACCAGTGATTACCCGTGTCAGTGTTTCGGATATCCCCATTTTGCGCCTTCAGATAATTCCCAAATCTCAGATTTCAATTCGGGAAACTTCCATTCTGGCAGAAAAGAGTATTAAACGGCGACTGGAGCAAATTCCCGGAGTAGGAACTGTCGATATGAATGGTATTCAGCGTCCGGAGATTCATATCATCCCTGACCTGAACATGATCTCCTCACTTGGTCTTTCAGAGGAAAGACTATATCAACAAATTAAGGAACAAAGTAATCAAATTGGGGGACTAAATATCAGAGATGGACAATACAGGTATTTTTTAAGAATCACGACTGGTTTTGATAATCTGGAAACATTAAAATCGTTGCCTATCAAAGGGGGCAATGATCAAGTTATTCAACTTAGTCGAATAGCAAAAGTTGAAGAAGTAGAAGAAGAGCCGGTTAGTTATCATCTTTACAATGGGGAGATTGGCATTGTCATCACTGTGGAAAAGCAGGCAGATAGTCGTATGTCGGAATTGGTAGGAAGACTTAGAGAGGAGGTTAAAGTATTTGAGAAAGAGTATCCGCAATTATCATTTTCAATTACCCAGGATCAGAGTTTTTTATTGGATGCCGGTATTGATAATCTAACCCAGGACCTGTACTACGGGGGTATTTTGACCATCCTTCTGCTTTTTCTTTTCCTGGGTAATTGGCGATCCCCATTACTAATGGGAATCAGTATTCCATCTTCCTTGATAATAACTTTTGTATTTTTTTGGGTTTTTGATATCTCCTTTAATATAATCTCACTATCAGGACTTGCTTTAGGTATTGGAATGTTGATCGATAACTCAATTGTTGTGCTGGATAATATAATGAGGCACAGAACTCAGGGAATGTCCCCTTTTCAAAGTAGTGTAATTGGAACGAATGAAGTCATTACACCGGTCATTAGCCAGGTTTTAACCACCATTGCTGTTTATGCCCCGTTGCTCATATTAAGCGGTATATCTGGGCAACTGGTTAAGGATCAGGCTATTGGACTTACAATTTGTCTTCTTGTTTCACTCTTTGTGGCCTTTGTGGTTTCCCCAATTCTATATTTAATACTTCATAAGAATGATTCAAATTTCGCTAGGAATGATACCCGCTTTTTTAAGTGGATATCGAAAGGGTATCATCGAATGATTGAACACATACTTCGATTTCCACGTGCCTATTCAATTTTTGCAATATTATTTATGCCCGTTGGGATTTGGTTAGGTACAAAACTTCCTATTCAATCTATACCAGAATTAAAGCAAACAGAATTGTTGGTAAAGATCAATTGGAACAAACCTATTGATATAAAAACTAACCTCTCGAATTGCAAAAGACTAAGTTCGGAAATGTTGAGATATACCTCTTCAATTGAGGCCGACATTGGTGTTAAGAAATTCTTGCGTGAGAGTGAGGTAACCGAGCTCCCAACCGCAGAAATCTTCTTTACCTGCTCATCTGTTCACCAAAAGGAAGAAGCCAGTAATTGGGCAAAACAATGGTTATCGTCCAATTTCCCAGACGCATTCTTTGAAATTATGGATGCACCCAATGCATTCACTCAATTATTTGTTTCAAGGAAACCATATTTGGAGGCAAGGCTGGTGTCGCAGGAGCGACGTCCTACGTCCCAGGAGATTGTGCGACTTGACACGCTCATCCACCGTTTACCAACTGGGAGCTATTCAAAAGGGAAAGCTTTTTCACAGGAAGCCATGATCCAGGCTACGCTTGATTTGCCCGGTTTAAGGTTATATGGAATTCGAGAGAACAGTTTATTAGAGGCACTAGGGAAGGCGTATGGGTCCTATTCACTCACGGATATTGACGAATCGGGTGAGAAGAAGTATATAAAAGTATTGGTTCAGGGAGGTGCTTCAGGCCAACCTGTTTCTATAAGTGCTGAGGATGGAACGGCTTATGATCTGAAGCAATTTGTCAGTTTTGAAAGGGGGGAACAACGAAAGTATTTTACAGCGGATGAAGGTAGCCCGTATTGGGGTATCCGCTTCGAAGAGGGGCAAATAAGTGCAGAACGGTGGATAGAATTGGTGAAAAGGAATGCTGCCGGATTAGGGTATGATGTTGATTTCAATGGACTTTATTATGATGAAAGAACTCAGCTAAAAGAACTTAGCTTGGTTTTCCTTGTTGTGGTCGCTTTAATTTATTTAATTCTTTCTATTCAGTATGAGAATTTATGGCAGCCATTTATTGTTATGCTTTCCATTCCACTTGGTATCACAGGCGGTATGATAGTACTCTGGCTGAGCGGGTCTTCCATTAATGTTATGTCAGCGATTGGGTTTATTGTTATTCTCGGACTAATTGTCGACGATCCTATTTTAAAGATGGAAACTTTGAATAGGTTGGAGAATAAGTATTTGCGAAGCGGGCTGGTCCATGATAAGACCTTACTTATCCAAATGATTCATGAGGCAGGGCAGATTTGCCTTAAACCCTTATTGATGGTTTCTCTTACCACGAGTATTGCTTTGGTGCCAGTACTCTTTATTGACGGTCTTGGAAACGAGTTACAAAAACCGATGGCCTATGTAATTATAGGCGGGTTGACACTTGGTACATTTTTTACAACATGGTTTACGCCATTAGCCTACTGGTATATATCAAGTAAATTTCGAAAGAACAAATAAATTCAAACCGATATGGTTAAGTACGGCCTAAATTTGCTCACCATTTTGCTATGTCTGACTTGTTTTGGACAGCAAAACCGAAAAGTAACATTGGAGGAATTGATTGGTTTAGTCCAAACACAGTCTATTAAGTTTCGAGTTGCTGTCAATCAACGGGAAATGTCGATTGAACAGTTTCGCTCCTTTCGAAGTGAGCTAAAACCCCAAATTTCTTTGTACGGCGATGCCCCTGTTTACCAAAAGGAATTTTATGGTGTTCGTCAACCTGATGGTACGATAAAATACCAAATGATCAGTCAGAATACAGCAAATATTGGATTCAGTTTAAGTCAGGTACTTCCGTTTTCAGGAGGTACGCTGTCACTAAATACTGATTTGTCACGCTACGATGATTTTAAGTCTAACTTACGCCAGTACAGCGGTACCCCGGTATTTGTACGGTATGCTCAACCTGTTTTTGCAATGAACCCTTGGAAGTGGAAGAAAAAAATCGAACCACTGAAATTGGATGAATCTAAAAAGCAGTACCAGTTTGAATTAGAAGATCTGGCCCTTCAAACCGTAAATTATTATTACAATGTTCTCGATGCGCAAAATGACATTGAAATAGCATTAGCAAATTTGAATTTTGCCCGGCAAAATTATGAGATTGAGAAGAAAAGAATCAAACTGGGTACAACCTCCGAGGACAAGATTCTCCAACTTGAATTGCAATCATTACGAAGTGAGCAGGATCTTGAAAAAGCACGGTACGCCTTACAAGTTGCTTTGCTGCAACTCGCATCATATACTGGCGGAAGTGTTGGGGAGAGCTGGATCTTTGAGAATCGGGATAGTATTCCTGAACTTTCGCTGGACATATCAAAAGCCCAGGAAATGGCCCGGGAAAACAGGCCTGAATACATTGGTTTTCAACGCAAAAAGCTTGAAATGGAAATGGATATTCAAGTCGCAAAAAACTACCAAAGGGAGGTGAGCCTCGTAGCTAGTTATGGATTGAATGGAATAGGGAATGGTATCAATAATGTTTATCAGAACCCAAATGACCAGCAACGATTTAGTATTGGTTTTCAGGTTCCCCTTGTAGATTGGGGCAGAAGAAGATCAAAGTACGCGATTGCTAAGGCGAACCAGAAGCTTGCGCAATCCAATCAGGAGTTTCAGGAATCCGAAATTACTCAACGGATAACAACCTTGGTGAACAACTTAAGCCTTTTAAAAAGAAATGTAATGGTTGCCAGGCGAGCCGATTCCGTGGCACAACGGAGATTTCAAATTTCTTTGCAGCTATATCAACTGGGAAAATTATCTCTAACCGAATTGAGCCTGGCTCAAACAGAAAAAGACCAGGCAAGGCGTGAAATATTAAGCGCTCAACGCTCCTTTTGGGAAGCCTATTACCAGTTAAGGAAAGAGACGCTTTTTGATTTTTCGACAAATACAAATCTGGGTAAAAACTAAAAAAGCCCCCATGTGGAAACATGCGGACTTAGGTTAAGGCTCTGATTAGTAGCTATTTTAAAATAATCTTGTGTTCTGGACTGACAGAACAAATTTAATGTACCCACTTCGTTCGGCAATAAAAAACACCTACCACTTTCCGGTAAATTTTTAGCCCATTTTGTTTAACTCTTCTTCCACAAAGAGCATCAGGGAATGAATATACTCGGGGCTGAAATTCAACTCAATACCTGCTGCCTGGTATAGTTGGGGCAGCGTGCGGGTGCCGCCCAACTGGAGGGCCGAAACATAATTGCGGATGCCTATATCCTTATTTTCCCGGTATTGCTTCCACATCCCGATCGCCCCAAGCTGGGCGATCCCGTATTCTATATAATAAAAGGGCACTTCGTAGAGGTGTAACTGTTTTTGCCAGAACCAGGATCGGTAGTGCTCAAGCCCACGGGTATCTATAGCCGAAGCGGTAAAACTGTTGAATATCTCCTCCCATTTTTGTTTTCGCTCTTCGGAGGTATGTACCGGGTTTTCATAAACCCAATGTTGAAACTGATCGATGGTAGCGATCCACGGGAAAATAGTGATCACTCTCTCCAACTGGTGTTCACGGGCGCGTTGACGGTCTTCCTCGAGTGGGAAATAGGCTTCCCAATGATCCATGCTAAAAAGCTCCATGGACATACTCGCCACTTCAGCGATCTCCATCGGGTATTCTTTAAATGCGTTGATCTCGAGTTGATGGGCCAGAAAGGAGTGAATGGCATGACCACCTTCATGTACCATGGTGGTAACATCGTCCATTTGACCGGCGGCATTCATGAAGATAAAGGGGGCTCCACTTTCTGCCAGCGGGCAATTGTACCCACCCGGTGCCTTTCCTTTGCGGCTTTCCAGGTCGAGGTGCCCCATTTCTTTCATTTTGCGGAGACAATCCCCGAAAAAGGGATCAAGGTCATCAAAACAACGAATTGATTTTTCCAGTAAGTCCTGGCCATTTGTAAACGGGCGTAATGGCTCTTCCCCGGCTGGATTGGCATCCAGGTCCCAGGGACGGAGGGTATCAAGCCCGAGTTTCTTCTTCTTTTTTTCGTAAATGCTGTTTACGATCGGCAGCACGTGCTCTTTCACGGCTTTATGAAACTGAAAACACTGCTCAGGTGTATAGTCAAAGCGACCCAGTTCAGCGAATTTGTAATCCCGGTAATTCTTAAAACCGGCATTGAGGGCAACCTGATGGCGTTTGGCAATGAGATCGGAGTAGAGTTTATCGAGGGCCTCCTTGTCCTGTAATCTTCTTTCATTCACTTTGCGGTAAACCGATTCGCGGAGGGTACGGTCGGGGTTTTGCAAAAAGCGGGCGGCTTGTTGCAGCGTATATTCCTTGCCTTCTACTTCTACGGTCATTTTTCCGGAGATGCTGGCAAATTGTTGCTGCATCACATTCAATTCCGCTTGAAGTGGAATGTTGGCTTCGCGAAACAGATCAATGCTCTTTTTTACATTGCGCAGATAGGTGAAGTATTTATTCTTATCCAGTTCTGCGGTCAGCGGGCAATCGACCAATTTGCGATTGAGTTGATCGGCATAGGGTTGGATCTTTGGCTGAATCTCCATCATGAAGAAGGTGAAAGCCGCTTCCAGATCTTTGTTTTCTGTATCACAGGTCATTTTGATCTGGCGCCAGCACACATCTTCACTGATCACCGCATCCAGTTCATTGTAATCCCTGATCCATTGTTCCAGGTCGGGCAGTGTAGCAAGGGGGCGGTCCAACAGTTTTTGGAACCAGGGTTCCAGGGCTGGCCATTCGGTAATGGTAAAATCATCGGGCAGAAATTGCCGGGGCATTTTCTGAATCGCGGCACGTGGATCCATGGTATCGACTCAATAGGGGTGAGGAAATGCGAAAAGATAATTATTTCTTCTTGGCTGCCTTTTTCTTGGGGGCCTCTTCTTCTTTTTCTTCCTTTTCTTTTTTGGCAGCGGGTTTCCTGGCTGTTTTCTTAGGTTTCTCCTCTTCTACGGCTACTTCAGGCGCAGGCGCAGGAGCTTCAGGCTCTTCTTCGCGGAGTTTGATCTCGATCTTATGTTCTTTCAGGATCTCAAACCATTTTACCATCTTCTTCATATCACTGGCATAGACCCTTTCGAAATCCATATCGGGATATACTTTTTCAAAATACTTTTTTACGGCCCCACTATCCTTTGTATCGGGGAGTGTGGTGCCTGCTTTGTCCATGGCGGCAAAAATGTCCACGAGGTTCACATTATCCTGAACAGTAAAAATTTCAATGCTTTCCAGGTGAGAGAAGTTGTGAATGCGGCCGGATACGAATTTGGCTTTGCTGTCGTCCAGTGAACGAACAATGGCCCCGTCTCCTTTGCTGGCCAGTAATTCAAATAGTCCGGGTAGTCCAGTTACTGCAACGATCTTGCTGTATTCCATAGTAGTGATTTTCTGTATTTGGGTCTGCAAGATAACGAGATTGCGCTAATTCCCTTAAGGATGAGCGGTACGCCTTTCTCGAAGGTTTTGTTCCCATAAGGCATCTAAGTACGTACAAACCATTTATATGTTGAAAAAGCCGGTGCTGACCCTGTCCTTCTTGTTCTTTGGCCTCTATCTCATGGCACAACAGGCAGTTATAAAGGGAACGGTGATCGATAAGGATACCCGCCAGGGTCTTTCCGGGGCAACTGTACGCCTGACCGGAATGCCTGATACCACTACCCAGTATAATACCGTGACCGGGAAATCGGGTGAATTTTCCTTTTCGGACATTAAGTCGTTGAAATACAGGCTCGAAATCACTTTTTCCGGGTTTGAGAAAATCAATACACTGATCGAATTTAAAAATACCACCCTTGACCTGGGTGAACAATCCATGGTACGCCAGGCTAAAACCCTTGGTGATGTAACCATTGTTTCCAAAGCCCCACCGGTCAAAGTGAAGAATGACACGACGGAATTTGCCGCCAGCCAGTTCAAGGTGAACCCGGATGCCAATTCAGAAGACCTGGTAAAGAAAATGCCCGGTGTGACAGTTGAAAACGGGGTGGTGAAAGCCGGAGGAGAACAGGTACAAAAGGTGACGGTTGACGGTCGTGATTTCTTTGGAGATGATGCGGTGGCCACGTTGCGTAACCTGCCTGCGGAGATCGTAGACAAGATCCAGGTATTTGACCGACTGAGCGAACAGGCTCAATTGACAGGCATTGATGACGGTAATGCCTCCAAGTCGATCAATATAGTTACCAAGACCAATATGCGCAATGGTCAGTTTGGTCGGTTGTTTGCCGGCTATGGTACCGATAACCACTACCTGGCAGGTGGTAACATGAGTTTTTTTAAGAAAAACATGCGACTTTCCCTCGTTGGCCTTACCAATGATGTAAACCAGCAGAATTTTACCGAGATGGATCTTCTGGGTGTAACCAGTAGTTCTAACCGTGGTGGATTCAGAGGCGGTGGCGGCGGTGGGGGTGGTCGCCCTGGTGGTGGAGGTAATTTTGGTGGTGGCGGCGGCGGTTTTCTGGTGGGACAACAACCCGGAGTGAGCCGTACCAATTCATTTGGATTAAACTACAATAACCTTTGGGGAAAGTACCTGGAAGTGAGTGGTAGTTATTTTTTCAATAACCGCAACCTGGGAAATAAAGAGCAACTGTCCAGGGAATATATTCTTAGCGGGGACTCCAGTCAGTTCTATGACCAGAATACCACTTCTACCAGTACGAACTACAACCACCGCGCGAATATGCGGATCAACTGGAAACTGGATTCATTTAACTCCATCCTGTTTACGCCTTCGGTGAATTTTCAGCGGTATAGTTCTGCCAGTGATGTGACCGGTGTAAACTTTCAGGACGACATGAGCAAGATCAGTGAGACCAAGAATAGCAGCCGCTCGGTTCGCGATGCGCTTAACTTCAATAATAATATTTTATATAGACATAGTTTCCGCAAAAGGGGCAGGACCCTTTCTGTGAACCTTTCGACTGGTGTCAATAATTCCGTCGGGGAAACCTATACTGACGCCTTTTCGCTTTATTACAAAGGGAATCTCAATCTGAATGATTCTCTGCAGCAATTCACCGATCAGGATACAAAAGGGCTGACCCTTTCCGCGAATATCAGTTATTCTGAGCCGATTGGTAAAACAGGTATTCTTCAGTTCAACTACAATCCTTCGTATACGCTTAACAAATCCAACCGGGAAGCGTATCTGTTAGAAGGTAGTACAGGTAAATACAGCGAGTTTGATACATTGTTGTCAAACGTATTTGAAAATACCTATGTCACGCACCGCACCGGGGTGAGTTATCGCTTAGGTGACCAGAACAAGAATATCTCCATTGGATTGGATTATCAGGATGCCCGGTTGAAAAGCAATCAGACCTTTCCCTATGTGGCTACTGTAAACCGGCCTTTTACAAACCTGTTGCCCAATGCGATGATCCGGTATAATTTTACCAAATCGAGCAATATCCGGGTGTTTTACCGCAGTTCCACCAATCCTCCTTCGGTGACCCAGTTACAGGAGGTAATCAATAACAGTAATCCGCTACAAGTAAGTACGGGTAACCCCAACCTGAAGCAACAATTCAGCCATCGTTTGGGAAGCCGTTACCAATACACCAATACAAAGAAGGGGACCAGCTTTTTTGTCAATGTATTTGGATCTATGACCAATGACTATGTCGCCTCAGCTACATATATCGCCCAGTCCGACTCGGTACTCAATTCGAGTGTGACTTTATACAGAGGATCGCAGTTGTCCAAACCCGTTAACCTGGATGGACAATGGAATATGAACACCTTTATCACCTGGGGCATGCCACTGACATTTATTAAAACTACCATGAACATCAATGCCGGGTTGACCTATAATAAAACGCCCGGTTTGATCAATAATGTGAGCAATACCTCCCGGTCTACAACGTACACCACCGGGGTAACTTTTGCCAGTAATATCAGCCAGTATGTTGATTTTACCCTGTTGTACAATGCCGCCTTTAGCAATGTAAAGAACTCAGTACAGTCCTCTGCGAATAACAAATACATTTCCCAATCAGCGGGCCTGCGTTTGAACTTGCTGACCAAGAAGGGATGGTTACTGAATAATGACCTTAATAACCAGAATTATTCCGGGCTTACGGATGGTTTCAACCAGAATTACTGGTTGTGGAATATGGCCGTGGCCAAGAAGTTCTTAAAGAACCAGAAAGCGGAACTCAGGCTTTCGGTGTTTGATCTGTTGAACCAGAATCAATCCATTACCCGTACGGTAACAGAAACCTATATTGAAGATGTGAATACACAGGTATTGCAGCAATACTTTATGCTGACCTTTACCTTGAACCTGAAGAATTTTGGAAAGCCTGCTACGAATAGTAACAGGCAAATGGGAGGCGGTTTTGAGCGGGGTGGATTTGGCCCTCCTCCTGGTGGAGGCGGACCAGGCATGTAAGAACAGGCTGTTTTGATGTATCTGGAAAGGCGCTGAGAGGGAAATGGATTAACTTAGACCGGACGTAACCAACCCGACTGAATTGACACCCGAGCACGTACTTATTGAGCAATTGAAGCATGGCGATGAAGCGGCGTTTAAATCTATTGTAACCCAATGGCAGGATATGGTTTACAATACGATCCTGGGTTTGGTGCAGAATGAAACGGAGGCGGAAGACTTAAGTCAGGATGTGTTTGTAAAAGTGTATGAATCGATCGGTTCTTTTAAAGGCGAATCAAAATTCTCTACCTGGTTATACCGGATCGCGGTTACCCGGGCGCTGGAATTTTTGCGGAGCAAAAAGCGAAAAAAGAGGTTCGGGTTCCTAATGCCGTTATTTGGAGAAGATAATACGGCAACGGTTCAGCCGGCTGATTTTCATCATCCCGGGGTGACCCTGGATAACAAGGAAAGGGCCACACATTTGTTTAAAGCCATTGCCCAATTGCCCGAAAATCAGCGGGTAGCCTTTACGCTCCATAAGCTGGAAGGGCTGAGTTACAAGGAGATAGGTGATATCATGGAGACTACGGTCCCGGCCGTTGAATCGCTGATGAACCGGGCCAAAGGCAACCTGAGAAAACATCTGGCAGACTACTATAATCAGTACGATTGACCAAAGGTTTTATAGAAATTTATCATCCTATTAAACGGATAATAATATGAAAGACGAACAATACATACAGGAACAGGTGGAACAGACCCTACAGAGTCTGGATACCGTTGGAAGGGCTCAGGCCAATCCTTTTCTGTACACCCGTGTTCATGCGCGTTTACAGGCGGTGAGAAATCCCTGGGAGCAAACCCTCGGGATCCTTACCCGTCCGTTGGTAGCCGTTGCCGTCGTGGTGGTGGTATTGCTGGCCAATGCCTGGATCGTTTACCAGGGAGCCGCTACACCAGATACGGCTAACGCGGTCACCGTCGCTAATCCTTCTGAAGATGCAGATGGGTATGGCCTGGCGGTGAACACATTTTATGATTACGAAATTCCCGACAGATAATGACCAACTATATCCGTAACAACAAGGCGTTGGTGATCATTCTGTTGATCCTCGTTCTATCGAACGCAGCCTTATTATTCTTCCTCTTTGCCAAGCGGCCAGCCAAAAAGACCGGGACCGAGACAACCACTACTCAACGGGGTGGAGGTATGCGGGAGTATATGAAAAAGACCCTTCGCGATTCAATCGGGTTCACAGATGCACAGATCGCCATCTATGATACCATGGGTACGCGTCATAAGGATTTAATGAAACCGCTGTTTGGCACCTTGCAGGCAAGAAAGGATAGTTTATATAAATTACTGATGCAGCCTGATGTGGCGGATACCGTAAAGGAAAATTACCTCGACCTGATCGCCCAGGATCAACGAAACATTGACGACCGGATTTTTTACCATTTTTCAGAGTTAAGAAAGATCTGTACGCCCGATCAACTACCACGCTTTGATACAGTGATACAAGGCATGATAAAGAAAATGATCGCTGGCCCACCCCGTCGTGGCGGTGGAAATGGCCAGGGACCGAATCGCAAATAATCCATCAACTTTAAAAACAATAAACACATGAAGAAGTCAATCCTGTTCCTCCTGATCATGGTGTCGGGTACTTTGTCGGCCCTGGCACAGGGAGGTGGTTTTCAGCGCCCCCCACTCGAAGAAAGAGTTAAGAACGCCATGGAGAAAATGAAGCCTCTCAATTTGGACAAAGAAACGACGGCCAAAGTAGATACCATCTTTACCGATTTTTACAAAGCCCAGGATAAGGCATTTGAGGAAATGCGCAACAGCGGAAGTTTTGACCGTGAGGCCATGGCCGCTAAACGCAAAGAGTTGTCGGATGCACGTGATGAAAAATTAAAGAAAGTATTAAGCGAAAGCGCGTATAAGAAATTTAAGGATGAGATAGAGCCTTCGATGAGACCACAGCGTCCCGGTGGTGGCGGAAATTAGTATTTTCACCACGGAACTAAAAGCTAATAGCTATTAGCTATTAGCTTTTAGTTCTGTAGTAAACTCCTTGGCTCTAGTGTGCATCCAGCCAGTTCTCCCCCTCTCCACACTCTGCCACACAGGGCACATCGTTAGGTAGCGGCAGCGCCGATTGCATATTTTCTAAAATCAGTGGTTTCAATTCTTTGGCTTCCGAACGCAGGGCATCAAATACCAATTCATCATGTACCTGCATGATCATCCGGCTTTTCATTTTTTCCTTCTTCATGGCCGCATGTACTTTTTGCATGGCCAGTTTGATCATATCGGCGGCTGTTCCCTGAATGGGTGAGTTGATCGCATTTCGTTCCGCAAACCCACGCACTGTGAAATTGGATGAATTGATATCCCGCAGCCACCGTTTTCTTCCCATTAGGGTTTGTACATAACCCGTCTCCCTGGCGAAGTTGATGGTATCATCCATGTACTTCTGGATATTGGCAAATTGCTTTTTGTAGTTATCAATGATCTCCTTGGCTTCCGAACGGGAAATGCCCAGGTTATCTGCCAGACCAAAAGCGCCCTGCCCATAGATGATCCCGAAGTTTACACTTTTTGCTTTATACCTCATTTCCTTGGTCACCTCTTTTTCATCTACGGCATACACTTTTGCCGCGGTAGCGGTATGAATGTCTTTTCCTGAACGAAATGCTTCACACATAGCGGGGTCGCCACTGATGGCGGCTACGATCCGCAGTTCGATCTGGGAATAGTCGGCCGAGAGCAGGATATGGTCCTTATCGCGCGGGATAAAGGCTTTCCGGATCTCCTTGCCCCGGTCGGTGCGTACCGGAATATTTTGCAGGTTGGGGTTGTTGCTGGCCAAACGTCCCGTTACGGCCACTGCCTGGCCATAGGTAGTGTGTACCCGGCCGGTTTTTCGGTTGATCAACTGTGGTAGGGCATCCACGTAAGTGGATTTCAATTTTGTCAATTCCCTAAAAGCGAGGATGTCTGCCACGATCGGATTGTTGTGTGCCAGTTTCAGCAGCACATCTTCCCCGGTGGCATATTGGCCTGTTTTTGTTTTTTTAGCCTTGGGGTCCAACTGTAGTTTATCAAACAACACTTCCCCCAATTGTTTGGGTGAGGCCAGGTTAAAACGTACTCCGGCTGCTTTGTATACTGCTTCCTCGGCAATTTTTGCTTCGCGCTCCAGTTCCTTCGAATAACTGTTCAGAAAGTCTACATCCACCCGCACCCCTTCGTATTCCATATCCGTCAGCACTTTCACGAGCGGGTTCTCCACCTCATAAAAAACCTTTTCCACTTCTTTTTCTTTCAACTGGGGCAGGAATATATTTTTTAATTGAAGGGTGATATCTGCATCTTCGGCGGCATAATCTTTTATTTTCTCCAATTCCACATCCCGCATATTTCCCTGCGTCTTTCCTTTCTTGCCGATCAGTTCTTCAATGTGCACGGGTTCGTACTGCAGGTATTGATTGGCCAGTGCATCCATGCTTCGTTTACCATCCGGTTCAATCACATAGTGTGCAAGCATGGTGTCAAACAGGTTTCCTTTGAATTCGATCCCATACCATTTCAGCACCAGCATATCATACTTAAGGTTCTGGCCGATCCAGGTGATCTTATCATTTTGAAAAAGGGGTTCGAATAGGGCTAGTATCTTTTTGGTCGCTTCCTGATCAACCGGGCAGGGAACATACCAGGCCTCTCCCGGCGTAACGGCAAAACTCATTCCCACCAGTTCCGCATCATTCGCATCCAAACCGGTGGTTTCGGTATCAAAACAGATCTCGTTATGCTTCCTGAGTTCGGTTACCAGTTTCTTCATCTCGGCTTCCGTAGCTACGGCTATATAATCATGCGTAGTGTTGTGAATGTTGTTTCCGGATTCACTCACGGAAGACACGGAATCTGGCGTTTCATCTTTGGTTGAAGAGGAGGGTGTCGGTGCAGGGGAAACAATGTTTCCAAACAGGTCCGTTTGCACCGCTTCCGGAGCAGTTTTGAAAACGGTAAACTCTTCACCCAGCAAACGTTTGCCCAAGGTTTTAAATTCCAGGTCGGCAAAGACCTCTTTCAGTTTTTCTTTATCCCATTCACTCACTTTGAAGTTCTCCTCGTGAAATTCGACGGGAGCATTCGTAATGATGGTGGCCAGTTTCTTACTCATGATGGCCAGGTCTTTGCCCTGCATCACTTTCTCGCCCAGTTTCCCTTTGATCTTATCCGCATTGGCAAGTACATTTTCCAGTGTATCATATTCCGCCAGGAGTTTAGCCGCTGTTTTTTCCCCCACACCGGGTATACCTGGTATATTATCCACGGCATCTCCCATCAGGCCGAGGATATCGATCACCTGGGAGACGGACTTGATATTCCATTTTTCACAGACCTCTTTGGGGCCGAGAATTTCCACGTCTCCGCCCTGATAGCCGGGTTTATAGATCTTGACCTTTTCGGTTACCAGTTGTCCATAATCTTTATCGGGGGTGACCATATACACTTCATAACCGGCTGCTTCAGCTTGTTTGCTCAGCGTGCCCACCACATCATCCGCTTCAAATCCATCCACTTCCACGATCGGAATATCAAATCCTTCGATGATCTTTTTGATGTCGGGAATGGCCGCCAGCAGGTCTTCCGGGGCATCCTGGCGGTTGGCCTTATAGTCTTCAAAATCTGTGTGTCTTTCGGTGGGGGCGGATGTATCAAAACAAACCGCCATATGAGTAGGCTTTTGGTTATTCAGCAGGTCAAGGAGGGCGTTGGTGAATCCAAACTGGGCGTTGGTGTTCTTGCCTTTGGAGGTTATGCGGGGGCTCCGGATCAGCGCATAATAGGCGCGAAAGATCAGGGCAAAGGCATCGAGGAGGAATAGCTTCTTGTCAGACATGAAGCTAAGATAGGAAATCCCCCGCCTCAGGGAAACAAGAACGAATTTTCGTCCTCATACCCTATGGCGGGGGAAACAATGCTATCGGTAAATGTCTTATTTCTTAGCTACTTCTACAGCAGGCTTAACGGCTTGTCCAGCCGCATCAACGGGTTGGGTGCCGGTGTAAGCAGGGGTAGCAGTACCTACCTTGGCAACTTCATTTGAATTATCCTTATGGATAAAGTTCAGGTAGAGGGCAAAGAAAAGCAGGTTGAAGGCAAAGAAGTTTACCACTTTACGGAGTCTGTTCTTCATAATTTTGGATTTTTTGGGTACTGTTTAAAACGGGAATCAGGTGGGCATATTGCCTGATGATGCATATTGGGGGCATTTACGATTCATTGCCTCGTAGAAGTACGAGTTTTGTCTCTGCAATAAACTCCTCCCAACTAATCAATCTCACCAGATCCTTTATTCTTTCCTTACCTGGTTCAGAGGCCGCTTCGTGAATGATGTGCTGAATGGCTTTGACAAAATTCCTTCTTTCTTTTTCCGATAGTAGTTCGCGGATATCCTTGTGCTCGGTCGTCATATGAATGGCCTCGATGGAGGAATTCATGGTCGTAGGAATATCATAGATCACAAAAGGGCCGCTATCAGCAGCACTTTCCCTGAAATAATACACTGTTTTTGGCCGCTCACCGATAAGAGGGATAGAGCCCGTGTCAAATTCGGCGCGACCAAGTATAGGTTTGAAATCCTCATATTGGGCCATGACAAGATCGTCGGGGATCACGATCCTTATTTCAGTCATTGACTTTGCAGACAGGATGTCCATTATTTTTTTAACTCCGGGATCTTCTTGTGCAAGCGTTTGAAAGGATTGAAGGGTTTTGTTTTCATCTATATCCGGGAAATGGATATAGTGGAGGCTTTGAAGTATACGCCCAAGGAAATTTTTAAAGTACCCCTTGGCCAGGGAGGTGGAGGGAAGAAAACCGAGACTGACTTCCTGGTTACGTTGCAACATGCGTTGACTTAAATGAGCGATGGTCCGGGCCAGGTCTTCGTCGTCAAAGGCCGCAACTTCGCCTTTTGATTTTACATGTTCTAAAAATCGGCCCCGGTAACTATGTGCTTCAATGGAAAAACGACGGGCCTTTCTGCCAGTGGGCTGCTGGTCATCAAAGTTCTCTTTCAGGTCGGTAAAAAAGTAGTCAATGAATGCGCGGACATCATCATCGTAAAGGATAAAACTTTTTTCAGCGCCCAGTCTTCCCAGGAAAAGCCCAAATTCAAACACCACATTGTGGCGGGTGGCATAGGCTTTTAATGGCTCTCCGCTTTCGAGTTCGGTCCTTGTCTGACTGATGAGTTCATCATCGGGTGTAAAAACAAAAATGGCATAGTCATAGATGTCGGTAAAGTTCTTGAGTTGTTCGGCATTCGTGAGGGCATCGCCATCTGCATCCTTTTGACCGAAAATATCCATCTTCCAGGTGTCGACTTCAAATAAAGCCGGGTCAAATAGCGATTGGATCTTTTTCGCGACCACATGCGATTCGGTAGCACTGCCTATAAATACACTGGGTTTGGATTTCTTATGTTCCAGATTTTTTACCGTGGTCTCATGCGGCTTTAGCACGCCGGACGGCGCATCTATAAAGGCTTTGTCGATCCTGACATTTTTTTTTGCCATACAGATCAGGTTGAATGATAGAAGTGAAGGGCTTGCTCGTGAATCTTTTTATTTTCTTCCAATGCCGGTACAAAGTCAAGAAAGGCCATTTCTGCAGATTCAAATATCACACGGGCTTTTTCCGAGGCCAGGAATTTGGCCAGTATTTTCTCTTCAGCAGTTTGCAGGTATTCCTGATAGGCTGCATCCAACTGCGAACAAATGGAAAGGGTGGAGGGACTGGCGATTACCGTGCGTGGATGCTCAGGCAGACCCGCCCCATCAAACAGGCGTTCGAATGCCTTGCTATAGGCTACATCATGTTGTCCATATACCACCCGGTCGATCGAGGTCATGGTGATCATCCCGGCGCACATGATACAGGGTTCAAGGGTAACATAGAGTGAGAATCCATCCAGCAGGAAATTTCGTGTTTGTTCGAGATAACGGGTGATGACCCTTACTTCTCCATGCTGGGTAGCATTGCCGGTGGAATTGACACAATTGAGGTCATATGCCACCGGTTTATCGTTGGGATCAACCAGGAGGGCGCCGATATTATAGCCTCTTCGTTGTGCAAAGGGAATGGTATCGGGTTGCCAGGCGCGGTACACAAGGGCGTAGGCGAGGAGGGATAAGATTTCGTCGCATTCTGTATTGGGCTGGGGCATTTGACTTTGAAATTAGTGATTTACCGCAAAGACGCCAGGGTGCAAGGTTCCGCGAAGTTTTGTTTCTCGCAGTGCCCGCCAAGAACGTGGCGGGCACTGCGAGAAACAAAAAATTAGAGCTTTCCAGCTAGTTTCATAATAATACCTCCGGTAATCAGTAGCAAGAGAGGTATATAAAAATAACTGACCGCTCCGGTCATCATGGTGGCGGTTGTGCCTTTAATTTCTTTTTGAATTCCCTGTGGGTTCAAACTATATTGTAATCTTTCTTTGGCCTGTGGATCACGGATGGCATTATCGTAAAGTTTTCGGAAGGCCCTTTCCTGTTTCAGATAATAGGCATCGAGCCACCAGAAGGGGATAAGGATGCCCAGCATCATAATGAGATAGTACACCCCGCTTTTATCAGCGAGGATCACATCTTTTCCAAAGGCCAATAAGCCAGATACAAGGGTCATGGCCCAACCTTTTACCAGAAAGGAATTGTTGGCCATGCGGTTGATGATGGACTGAATGATGTCGAGTTCTTTGTGGAGGTTGGCGTGGGGTTCCATGGGATTGAAGTTAGTTTTTTTTTACCGCAGAGAACAGAGGACGCGGAGTTACGCAGAGATTTAACCGCCAAGACGCTAAGGCGCCAGGTTACGCTAATTCCTGGCGCTCCTTATCGTCCTGGTGTTTTGGCGGTAAAGCCTTACCCCTTCATCTCCTCCAGTTTCTTCTGCATCCCAAACATCTCATCCCTCAGCCTGGCGGCTTCCATGAAGTCGAGGTCGCGGGCCGCTTTTTCCATATCCTTTCGAATGTGGGCAATGGCTTTTTCCAATTGGGGGATGGTCTTGTACTCCACTTGTTCCTCGGCAGCTACGGCTACCAGTTCGCCATCCGGGGCCAGGGCATACGGGTTGGCGGGGTCATAGCCTTTGATATCTAAAACAGAAGTCTGTTTGAATACTTGTTCCTTGGTTTTGATGATCGTACGAGGCGTGATATTATGTTCTATGTTATAGGCGATCTGTTTTTCGCGACGGCGGGTGGTTTCGTCAATGGTCTTCCGCATGCTGTCCGTCATTTTATCGGCATAGAAGATCACGAGTCCGTCCACATTCCGGGCGGCGCGACCAGCCGTCTGTGTCAATGATTTCTCATTGCGCAAAAATCCTTCTTTGTCTGCATCGAGGATAGCGACAAGTGAAACTTCCGGAAGGTCAAGTCCTTCACGGAGGAGGTTGACTCCCACAAGTACATCAATTTCTCCCAGACGTAATTGCCGAAGGATCTCTACCCGCTCGAGGGTGTCCACTTCGCTGTGAATGTATTTCGATTTGATATTGATCCGGTGAAGGTATTTGTCCATTTCCTCGGCCATGCGTTTGGTCAAGGTGGTTACGAGTACGCGGTCTCCTTTCTTGATACGCCGGTCAATTTCATCCAACAGATCATCGATCTGGTTGACACTGGGTCTTATTTCAATGGGTGGATCAAGCAGACCAGTGGGGCGTACCACCTGTTCCACCACAATACCCCCTGTTTTCTCCAGTTCATAATCATCGGGGGTAGCGCTTACGTAGATGACCTGGTTGACCAGCGATTCAAACTCATGAAAGTTCAGTGGGCGGTTGTCCAAGGCCGAGGGGAGACGGAAGCCATAATCCACCAAAACCAGTTTTCGGCTACGATCACCCCCATACATTCCGCTAACCTGTGGAATGGTCTGGTGGCTTTCATCGATAACACAGAGAAAATCTTTGGGGAAATAATCCAGTAAGCAGAAGGGGCGGGTACCCGGTCTGCGCCGGTCAAAGAAACGCGAATAGTTTTCAATGCCGTTGCAATAGCCAAGTTCGCGAATCATTTCCAGATCGTACTCCACTCTTTCCTTGACTCGTTGCGCTTCGATGAATTTATTGTTGTTTTTAAAATAATCTATCTGGGCTTGCATTTCGTCCTGGATCTCATAGATCACTTGTTGAAGGATATCTTTTGGCGCGAGATAGAGATTTGCGGGAAATATGGCTGCATTTTCCATCAACCCGATCCTTTTACCTGAATTGATCTCAATGCTTTCAATTTCTTCGATCTCATCGCCAAAAAAGGTGATGCGGTAACCATAATCTACATAGGGCAGGTTGATATCCACGGTATCTCCTTTTACGCGAAAAGTTCCCCGGTTGAATTCAAGTGTGGTTCGCGTATAAAGGGAGTTGACAAGTGCATGGAGAAATCCCTGCCGGGAAATGGTCAGTCCTTTATGAATTCGGATGATCCCATTCTCATAATCGGTGGGGTTTCCCATACCGTAGATACAACTTACGGAAGCTACGACGATAATATCTCGTCGTCCACTGAGCAGTGAACTCGTAGCGCGGAGCCGTAATTTATCCAACTCCTCGTTGATATTGAGGTCTTTTTCAATATAGGTATCCGATACAGGGAGATAGGCTTCGGGTTGGTAGTAGTCATAGTAACTGACAAAATACTCTACCGCGTTTTCCGGAAAGAAATGGCGGAACTCGCCGTATAGCTGGGCGACCAGTGTTTTGTTATGTGTCAGCACCAGGGTGGGACGTTGAACATTCTGGATGAGATTGGCAATGGTGTAGGTCTTACCACTACCGGTTACACCAAGCAATACCTGATGTTTCTCTCCATTCAATATGCCTTCGGTCAATTGTTCGATGGCCTGTGGTTGGTCACCGGCGGGGGGAAAGGGGGTATGGAGTTTGAATGACATGTTATTTTCAGGGTTTTGCGGGTTTGGATGTTGGATGATTGAGGATGGATGTTGGATGATGGATGTTGGATGTTGGAAATTGAGCTTTGCGAATTGGAGATAATATTGATCATCTGTCATCCATCATCCATCATCCAACATCAAACATCCTCCAACTCTTATCCAAGGCTTCTCCGAATATAGGCAGAGTAATCCGGCAAAATGGCTTCATATTCCTGATGCATCAGAGGCGAGGTCAGGATAAAATCGGCGGTGGCTCGGTCGCAGGCTACCGGGATGTTCCAGGTGGCGGCTACGCGGAGCAGGGCTTTGATATCCGGGTCATGGGGTTGTGCTTCCATGGGATCCCAGAAGAAGATCAGGATATCGATCTTTCCTTCGGCGATCGCGGCACCGATCTGTTGGTCACCACCCAGCGGGCCGCTCAGGAATGTGCTGACTGACTGGTCCAGGGCTTTTTCCAATAAGGATCCGGTAGTACCTGTGGCATAAAGCCGATGTTTATTGAGCACTGTTTTATTGTAAACAGCCCAATCCACCAACTCTTTCTTTTTGTTGTCATGCGCCACCAGAGCCACTCTTTTCTTGGCGTTCATGATTCTTGTACTCATGGATGTAAATTAGTTAAAAAAGAAACGCCCCCGCTTTCGCGGAGGCGCCCATGTTTCTCATGTATTGATAAATTATTTCAGATCAGCCGATACGGTGATCTTGGGCTCTTTCGCTACTTTACCAGCCTGGATGGGGGCTCCATCGATAGAGTAATCAGCCAGTTTAATGCTGAACTCGGCGGTAGCATTGATCGCACCACCTTTAACCACGATCACAGCGGGGGTAGAGACTTTAGACTCTTTTCCACGGATGCTCAGGGTTCCTTCTACATTGGCGGTGTATTTGCCATCTTTTTTGAAATCCACGGCACTCAGGTTAGTGATCGTACCATTAAAAACGGCTGTGGGATATTCGTCAGAGTTCATCCAGTTCTTACCATTGAAGTGGTCCTGGATCATTGGGTTTGAGAAAGCGAAGTTTTTGATAGTAGCTTCGAACTGCACGGTTCCTTTTGCAGGATCAATAGCGGCGATCACGGTTTTGTTCTCTGCTTTAGGAAGGGCATCAATGGCGGTTGTGGCATCGAAAGTCACAATGGCCGAAGTGGTGGTTTTCTTTTGGGCAAAACCAACCAGTGTGGTGGTAATAAAGGTCAGCGCTAAAATTGCTTTTTTCATTTGTGCGGTTTTTTTGAGTTGAGTGTTTAACGTTATGGTTTGTTTGAAAGTGTACTTCTTTTAAAGGTGATGGCCCAGGTTTCGAGGATGGAGCTATATACTCCACCGCTACAGGAACCTTTGATGGTAACCAGGTCACCGGGTTTGACGGACCGGGCTTCGTTCATGTCCTTGTCCTGGAACGCGAAAATGACATAGGAGCCACTGGTAGTGTCGGCTATTTTGATATTGATCGATGAATCGGCGGCTTCTGTTGCGGACACGATACCGGAAACCTCTACGATCTTCTCCGTGTATTTCAGATTGGCATTTTTGCTATCTGTCTGGTATTCTTTGAGAAAATCATCGGCTTTCACACTGTACTCTGCTTTTCTTCCCTTTGTATCACTAAAGGTATCTGTGGCGATGTACCAATAGATACCGGCTCCTGTGAGCAGTAGTACGAATCCACCGAAGAGTATCTTTTTCCAGGTTTTGTTGAACATGCTGTGTACGCTTGTTTAGACTTCAAATAAGAATCCAAAAATACAATGTTTAAACATTGAATGGTGGTTTTCCATGTGAAATTTTTGTAAAAAGGGATGGTTTGTGGGCGTTTAAGTTCCTAAATCATTAACAACCAGTGGTTTCTGTGTTTTCTGTGCTTTTCGTGAGCTTTTTTTCTCTCACTGAAGACACGGAATACCCGGAAGTTTGGCAGGATCGTTTTACCAAACGCATGAAATGGCAAAAAAGTTGGCTATTAAAAAGGCCGCCTCGAAAGAAGCGGCCGATACGAATTAAAAGAAAAGCTTTTACTAACCCTTTTTTCTATTTTAATTCGAAAGAGGTGGGGGGGCGTGAATCGTGAATCGTGAGAGGTGAATGGTGAATAGTGAATAGTGAATGTAATTCACTCACGACTGACGTCTCACGTCTCACTTCTCACGCCTATCCCTGCATTTCCTTTATCTTTTCCCGGATTTTTCCTTCTATCTCGGCGGAGAGTTCAGGATTATCCAGCAGTAATTGTTTTACGGAATCGCGTCCCTGACCGAGTTTATCGGTATTATAGCTGAACCAGGAACCGCTTTTCTGGATGATATTGAGTTCTACGCCCAGGTCGATGATCTCTCCGGTTTTGGAGATGCCTTCGCCGAAAATGATATCGAATTCTGCGGCGCGGAAGGGCGGGGCTACTTTATTTTTCACCACTTTTACTTTAACCCGGTTACCGATGGCGGTTTCACCATCTTTCAACTGCGCCATGCGACGGATATCGAGCCGAACGGAGGCGTAGAATTTAAGGGCGTTACCACCGGTAGTTGTTTCGGGGTTACCGAACATGACGCCGATCTTTTCGCGCAACTGGTTAATGAATATGCAAATGGTGTTTGTCTTGTGAATGGTAGCGGTAAGTTTCCGCAGGGCCTGGCTCATCAGGCGGGCCTGAAGACCCATTTTGCTGTCTCCCATTTCTCCTTCCAATTCTCCTTTGGGAACAAGCGCTGCGACAGAGTCGATTACAACCACATCCAGGGCGCCGGAAAGGATCAGACGGTCGGCGATCTCAAGGGCTTGTTCGCCATAATCCGGTTGAGAGATCAGCAGGTTGTCTACATCTACGCCCAATTTCTTGGCGTAGCTGCTATCAAAAGCGTGCTCGGCATCAATAATGGCACACATACCGCCTCTTTTCTGAGCTTCGGCGATTACATGGGTGGCAACGGTTGTTTTACCGGAGGACTCTGGTCCATAGATCTCCACCACCCGTCCACGAGGCAAACCGCCAATTCCCAGGGCAATGTCCAGTCCGATAGAACCGGTTGAGATGACTTCCTGCTCCACATGGGCCTTTTCATTCATCATCATGACGCTCCCTTTTCCAAAATCCTTATCGATCTTGTCGATCGTGAGTTTGAGGGCTTTTAATTTTTCGCTGTTGACTGACGGTGCAGTTTCTTTTTCGGTGTTGGATGCATTTTTTGCCATGGAAACAAAGTTAGGTTTTACAAAATCCGGTTCTAAATTAGAAATCCACAACAAAACTAATCATTTTAGTAATACTACGCTAATATTTTTGGGCATAATTTTTTGGGAGTTTTCTGAAAACGGGCGGTTTTTACCTCTTGTCAAGTCGGCGATGTAACTGGTCAAGACCGGTGAAATATGACCATTTTCGGGTGTTTTCTTTGGGTTGTCAACGGATTATTCATCAAAAAAAGACAATCATGAAAACAAGAATCAAAAAGGCCCTGTTGGGTTTTGCGGCCCTGCTGATGGGTGTGGGTATTTTCTCCTTTACCAGCCCTTTGGGTGGGGATACGGTAGAGATCTTTCAGGGGGATAAGCTCCTGCTTCGCCAGCACATCCATATCGACAAGGAGCTTAAGACCATCCAGGTGGCGGCCCAGGGCGAAAAGGTATTTGTTTATTATAGCCATTGCGGGACCAACGGACAATCACGCAAGCTGACACTCCGGGACGAAAGTGGGCAATTGGTAAAAACATGGTCCTATCCTGATGCGCCCGGGACTGCTAAATCATTGATGGAGTGCAGAATACAGGAGGCGATGGCCGTTTCCAATCTCCGGAAGGGAAAGATGTTCCTGTATTATTATTCGAAGGAAATGGGAGAGGAGAGGAAGATTGCGGGGATTGAGTTGAAGTAGGTCGGATGACGGAAGGCAGATGACGGATGACAGATGAACAAACTCACCTGGAAACCTAACCAAAGTCATAAACCGCCTATTACTCATTGACAATCTTTATGCCCGTATAAGGGTCTCAGATCCTATTTTGAAAAACTAAAAAATCCATACCCATGAAAGTCCCATTCCGTCCCCAGGGGGGATCCCGTCATATCGACCAGTTACAGATCAATGGATGCCGCTGGCTGGGCGATTTTCATGCAGAGCCATCCGATCATATGGCTGGGCAAACCTTCCAGATCAACCATAGCGGAGAATTAGAAAGCATCAGTGTTTACTGTGAAATGGTTCACCGCGAAGGGAAGATCAAAATGAGTTTGCATCAGTTTGATGAAAAGCAGCATGACTGGGGCCCTGAACTGGGAACCATGGAATTGGATATCAAGAAGATCAATGATCCTGCCTGGGTGGATTTTAACCTGGGAAAGGTAAGACTGGACAGCAACAGCCGCTACGGATTCCGGCTTCACACCAATGATGCATTGGTAGCCCTGGGCGAGGCTGTTTGGGGAAATGATAAAAAGGAATTGACTGGAGAAGAATGGATAGCCAAAGGCAATGAAAAAGGCGGGCATTATTTTCGTTATTTCAGCCTGGTATACAGTGTGGGGATGAATTAATACCAGGCCACCTGAGTAACACTTAAAGGAGAGAGACTGCTTCAAGCCAACCGATCGGGTAATTGACAAGGGTTCCCGGTCACAGGCTCTGAAGCAGTCTCGTTTTTTGCCGTAACTACGCTTTTCCCACGCTCCGTATTTTGTGCAAACCGGCCTTGTAATCTTACCAAAAAAATCGAGCAAAACTGAGATTGACTCCGCTGTGTAAATGGCTTTTTTTTGTATTAGAAAAACCGTTGGCCATGCAACTCATGATGTTTATTGGTAATGACCTGATAGAGGCCATTCCCTTAAATCCTGAAAACCTCCGTAAACCGGGGTATGTTGGCACGTTTAAACGCTGCCTGAAATCCAAGTACCAGGAATTGATTCAAATGGGACAGGAGAAGCCCGAGTTTCTGGTGATCGAGGAGGCGAGAAAGGAAGAGGGAAGTCGTCAATCGTGAGACGTGAGACGTGAATCGTGAGACGTCAGTCGTGAGACGTGAGACGTGAGACGTCAACCGTGAGACGTCAATCGTGAGTGAATTACATTCACTATTCACTATTCACAATTCACCATTCACCCCACACCTCTCACGTCTCACGCCTCACGTCTCACGCCTCACGTCTCACGCCTCACCTCTCACCCCTCACGATTCACGCCCCTCACAGCCCCTCCACACTCCGCTCCACAAACGCAGTCAGGTCCGCGCCTTTCAACATACCTTGTGCTAATAAAGCCAGATCGTAAGCATGCTTAGCTATTTTAGTTTGATCTCCTTCATCGGCCTGTAGAATCTTTTCCACCAATTTGTGGTTGGCATTGATAGAGACCTTATAAGAGTCGGGCATGTTGCCATAAAAACTCATACCTCCACCCATCTTGCTCATGTCCTTCATACGTCGCATCCATTCTTCCACGGTGATGGTTACAGGCATGGCTTCGGTAGGAAGACTTTCAATCTCCACATGCATGGCGGGATTATTGATCGCTTCTTCGAATACCGATTTGATTTTTCCGGTCTGTTCCTCAGTGAGTGCATGTTGTAAGCTGTCGGTTTTTTCGATCAGTTTGTCTACCACACCGGCATCCACGCGTTTGAAAGAGATCTTCTCGCCTTTCATTTCCAGGTGATGGATGAAATGGTTGTCAATGGGGGAGTTCATCAATAACACATCATAATTCCTTTTCCGGGCGGCCTCCACATAGGTATGTTGTTTCTCGGCATCGGGTGTGTACAGATAGACCAGGGTGCCATGTTTGTCAGTTTGCGCCTCCTTGGTCTTTGCCTGGTATTCTTCGAGGGTAAAATGTTTTTCTTCTGTATTGGTCAGCAGGATGAATTCTTTTGCCTTTTCATAAAACTTATCCTCCGACAGGGCGCCATATTTTACAAAGAGACCGATATCATTCCATTTGGATTCATAGGAGGGGCGGTCTTTTTTGAAAAGTTCGCCGAGTTTGTCGGCCACCTTACGACTGATATAGCTATTGATCTTTTTTACATTGCTATCGGCCTGAAGAAAGGATCGGCTCACATTGAGGGGGATATCCGGGGAGTCAATGACCCCATGGAGGAGCATGAGGAATTCCGGAACGATATCTTTTACCTCATCGGTGATAAAGACCTGCCGGCTGTAGAGTTTGATCTTATTCTTCTGTACCTCGAAATCATTCTTGAGTTTTGGAAAATACAATACCCCGGTCAGGTTAAAGGGGTAGTCCACATTCAGGTGGATCCAGAACAAGGGTTCTTCTGAATAGGGATAGAGATCCTGGTAAAAGGCCAGGTAATCTTCATCTTTCAATTCGGCAGGGGCCTTGGTCCAGATCGGATGGGTGGTATTGATCACATCGTCCACCGTTTCGGTCTTGAACCTGGGTTTTCCTTCTTCATCTTCTCCATCGGGTATTTCTTCTTCGCGGGTACCAAAGACGATCGGTACAGGGAGGAAGCGGGCGTATTTAACCAGGATCTCCCTGAGCCGGCTTTCTTCGAGGTATTCCTGTGATTCCTCATTGATATGGAGGATCACATCCGTACCCCGGTCACTCCGGTTTCCTTCGGCGATCTCAAAGGCGGTACTGCCGTCACAGGTCCAGCGGGCGGCTTCTGCGGCTGGTTGATAGGAGAGGGATTGGATCTCGACCTGATCCGCTACCATAAAGGCGGAGTAAAATCCGAGACCGAAACGACCGATGATCTCATTGGCGTCCCGGGCTTCTTTGAATTTCTCCATGAATTCCGTAGCTCCGGAGAAGGCCACCTGGTTGATGTATTTACGTATTTCCTCCGCGGTCATACCGATCCCCCGGTCGGAGATCCGAATGGTTTTTGCCTCTTTATCCAGGGCGATCCGAATGGACAGATCCCCCAATTCCCCAGTGAAATGGCCCAGGGAAGCCAGTCTTTTCACTTTTTGGGTGGCATCCACCGCATTACTGACCAACTCCCGGAGGAAGATCTCCGTATCGGAGTATAAAAACTTCTTGATTATAGGGAAAATGTTCTCTGTGTTGATCGAAATGGTACCTTTTTCCTGTATCATATCCTTGATTTTTTCCGGGTTTAATTAGGCGCAAGGTAACAATCCGCGTTCCAAAACCATCCAAATTGCCACATTGACAGCGCCCCCTTATGCACAGGTTATTCCGAATCAAAAAAAGAAAATTCCCCAATGAAGTTGGCATACAGAAATAGGCTATATTTGGAGGGTTAATTACTAAAACCCGTTAACATTCTAAAACAAAAACAATGGCAAAGAAAGTCGCAAAAAAAGCCGTAAAGAAAGCCGCTAAGAAAGCAGCTCCAAAAAAAGCGAAGAAAGCCGCCCCTAAAAAAGCAGCAAAAAAAGCAGCTCCAAAGAAAAAAGCGGCTAAGAAAAAATCCGCCCGCAAACCCAATGCAGCCTTCATGAAAGCCCTTACCCCCAGCGCCGCTCTGGCCGCTGTGATCGGTAGCAAAGCAGTTCCCCGCACAGAAGCTGTGAAGAAGATCTGGGGTTATATC
>JANRLV010000120.1:0-11508 GCA_033762195.1 Chitinophagaceae bacterium
TGAGACCCTTTATCCCATTTTATCCAAACATGCCTATAATTCCCGCATGACGCCGATGCCGTATAAGTCAGTGAAGGGATTGGAGCATATTGACAAGGTAATCGAGATCGATCAATCACCTATTGGGCGCACACCGCGGAGTAACCCCGCGACCTATTGCGGGTTCTTTACCGATATCCGGACACTCTTTGCCGCGTTACCCGAGGCCAAGATACGCGGGTATAATGCGGGGCGTTTTTCGTTCAATGTAAAAAGTGGACGTTGTGATGTTTGTGAAGGAGGTGGTATGCGGGTGATCGAAATGAACTTCTTACCCGATGTATATGTGCATTGTGAAAAATGCAATGGCAAGCGCTATAATCGCGAGACACTGGAAATACGGTATAAAGGGAAGTCTATTGCCGATGTATTGGCAATGACGGTGGAGGAAGCGGTCGAGTTCTTTCAGCAGGTGCCCTATATCTACCGGAAGATAAAAGTATTGGATGAAGTGGGCCTGGGTTATATCACCCTGGGCCAATCGGCGGTGACCCTGAGCGGGGGAGAGGCCCAGCGGGTGAAACTCGCCACTGAATTATCCAAACGGGATACCGGTAAGACATTCTATATACTCGATGAGCCCACGACCGGACTTCATTTTCAGGATGTGCAGCACCTGTTGGATGTATTGAATAAGTTGGTTGACCGGGGCAATACGGTCCTGGTCATTGAGCACAATATGGATGTGATAAAGGTGGGGGATCATATCATTGACATGGGCCCCGAGGGTGGTGATGGGGGAGGCCGGGTATTGTTTGAGGGCACACCGGAGGATTTGGTTAAAATGAAGGAGAGCTTTACCGGGAAGTATCTGAAGGCGGAACTTCCGGTTTCTTTTTCTTAAATTTAGTCTAACCAAATCAACTATCATGAACTTAATTGAAAGAGCCAAAAACATCCTCATTCAGCCACAAAAGGAATGGGATGTTATCGATACCGAGCAACCGGATATTGCCGGGATCATTACGGGGTATGTACTCCCGCTTGCCGGACTGGCCGCTGTGGCCTCCTTTATTGGGTATGGCGTAGTGGGATTTAACTATGGATTTATGAAACTCTCCGGGGTGAATTGGGGGTTGTATTATGCCCTCACTGTTTTTATCTCATCTATTGCAGGGGTATTGGTAAGTGCTTTTGTGATCGATGCCCTGGCCCCCAGCTTTGGATCGGAGAAAAACCTCGGTCGGTCTGTTCAACTCGTGGCCTATTCCTACACGGCCTCCTGGGTGGGTGGATTGCTGTCTGTATTGCCCATTTTGGCCATTGTGGGCAGTCTGGCCGGGATCTACGGTCTTTATATTCTTTACCTCGGATTTCCGAAGATGAAGAAGACACCTGCTGATAAGCATGTGGGTTATTTTATCGTATCCATCATCACCATCATTGCGGTGTATGTAGTGATCGGATTTATCCTCGGCCGGATATTGCTTTCGGTATTGGGGCTTAGCTTTGGGTTGGGCGATTTGAAGATTTCGCTTTGAGGTGAAGGTGAAAAAAATAAAAAAAAGGGGCGACCGGATTTTATTCCGTCGCCCCTTAATATTGTCCAATAAGGTGACATGGAGTATTTAATAAAATCTTCTACTTTTTGAGAGTACCAATAGAGAACGGATTAGGTTTTAGTCAACCAGGGTATTGAATTTTATTAAGCTCGATGGCCTTATTGGAACTGCGTTTATACAGTTGTATGTAAAGAACTTTTTTTACTATTTGATCTCGAGGTTGCCCTTTTCGGACATTTCATCCCCGTCGAATACTTCGTACACATAGGTACCGCGTGGCAGTTCCCCGATCCGGAGGTGTTCTCCGGGGTTGAGGCGGTGATTCGCCAGCATGGTGCCATCCAGGGCAAATACATAGAAATCGACCGGGCCTTCATTCACATCCTTGGAGATGACGTGCATGGTACGTTTTACGATATCCGGATAGATCCGGATGGCCCTTGATTTTTTTCCGGCCCTTTTCTTTACGATACGGTCCTTACCTCCGATCGAGGGATCGTTGGCGGACTCTTTACCGGTAAAGGAGGTCAGGGTGATGGTATTGAGTAGCACGGCTCCGGTCAGCAAACCGCCTACCAATTTTGGAAAAGGCTTATGCGTTTTCATGGGTTCGGGATTACGGGATCGGGCTTAGAAATACTTCGGACAACGCATCTGTCTGCGCGCACGGCTGTTTGGCGTATTATCGCCATTGATCCGCCATCCAAAGCGCAACACGGTCGTAAAGAACGCGTCGTTTTCCTTGGGGTCGCCACGCTGGTATCCGATGAATGGACGTGTGGTTGGTTCATACAACGGCGTACGGTAGTGCAATTGACGGGCCCAGGTAGCTTGCTCAGGGGTCAGGTATTGATCGAAGTAGATCGGGTCGATGTAGGAAGTACTTACGTCATCTACATAGTCTGTAAAGGTCTTGCGGTGCAGGATCTCCAATCCCACATACAGGTTTTCTTTGACGTAGTATTTAAAACCAAAGCCCATGGGAACTTCCAATTGGGTCAGGCTGTATTCTTTTTTCTCGGGATATTCTGCCATTCCTTGTCCTTCGAGGCGGAGCGGTTTCAGGTCAACCAGTGTTTTCTGGCCGTTGCCACCGATATAATAGCCTTTGGGATTGAAATGGAAGGCACCGATACCGATCAAACCATAGGGTCTGATCTTTCCCTGTAAGCCATCATATTGCTCCAGGAATACGGTTGGATAGAACTCCAGGGCCGCATAGGCTTCGGTGATATTCGATTTAAAGTAAAGGTTTCTCCTTAGGCGGGAGATCTCACGTCCACCTTTGTTATCAATTTCCGCATCATCGCCCTCGACCATCATGTGGTTCAGGGAAACGCGAAAACCGATCCATTCGGCCGGATAGAGGTTCAGATAAATGCCCTTCGACAGTTTGGTCAGCGGGATGTTGATGTCCTTGATAAAGGGTTGACCGATACCTCTCTGTCCACCCAGATCGCCCAGGAAGAAAGAGGGACCAATGCCCAGGCCTACTTCCACCTTCCCGTTCTGAAGGGTAATGGCCTGTCCCTGCGTCTTTTGTGTGAAGAGAAAGAGCACGGTGGCGAATGCCATCGTACGCACAATTGGTACAATTGTTTTCATAAGAGACCAGATTTCGTTTCTCAAATATTGGATTACTGTTGACTAAAAGAGAAATTTTCATTTCTCCATCTATTTACGAACAAAGATTAACAATATTGCTCGTAGTGCCTTGGTTTTTCCACTTGGTAAATCTACTTAGGAGTTTCAGATAGCGTCATTTCGATGTGTTCAATGCCATCTTCAAGGTAGATTTCACCGGTCTGTTGAAAGCCGAGTCCGGTATAGAATTTTTTGAGATATAATTGTGCACCGATCCGGATGGGGAATCCGGGAAATAAATTTTTTGCTTCGCCGATCGAACGCTCCATGAGTTCTTTGCCCAAACCTGTGCCCCTTGATCTCGGTGAGCTCACTACCCGTCCAATGGAAGCAAAACCAGGATAGGCCAGGTCGGGCGGGACCAAACGTGTATAGGCAGCTAGGTAACTCGGTTCCCAGGCCATTAGATGATGACAATATCCATCCTTTCCATCGGCATCCTGAAATACACAGTTTTGTTCCACCACAAAAACTTCATTACGTAATTGCAGGATCGCGTAGAGTTCACGCGAAGTAAGCTGGTCAAACGATTTTAGAATCCAGTTCATGTTAACGTCTTGATACTTGTGGAATCACCGGCAGGCTTTCATGTCCTGCTTCGTCCACGGACTGTATGGCAAAGAAATAATTATCCTTTGAATACGGGATCGTTGCTGATGTGGCGGTGGTAAAGGTCTTTTTCTCCCAAACCGGGCTGCTGGTTTCCCGAATAAGTATATAATACCCGGCGGTACGACCGGTGAGGGGGGCTTTCCAATTCAGTTCGGTGAAATTGGTCAGCTTCCGCACTTCGATCTTTACCTCTTCAGGCCGGGCGGGTGCCAGGGCCAGGTTGGCCAGGTTGGCAAGATTGAGCGCGGTGGTCTTGCGCAGGTATTCAAAATCCATGAACTCTTCGAGGTCACCATACTGGATCCCGTTCTCTTTGCGAACATCCTGGTGCTGGTGATAAAAATTCTCATTCATTTCACATACACGGATAGCCGTAAACCCGCGATTGACAAAAGCGGTGTGATCACCCCCGCGCAAAAAGCGGTCGTTCCTGTAGATCAGTGATACGGTTAAATGATCCACATACCTTTCACCCACCTCTTTCATATACCGTGCCAGTTGGCGCGAAGCGCCATCATTTTCAAGACCTAGGCTGCGGATATTGGCGGCTGATTTTTCGGTTTCATAAGCCGGTAATCCTTCGCTAAAGATCCGGACCCGGGTATTGTTGATGATGTTGGTCTCATTGCTATTGTTACTCCCCATGATATCATTGTTCAACACGGCTTCAATGGGCCAGTTTTCTTTCTTTGCTTTTTCCGCCATAAAGTGGGCTCCCAATAATCCTTGTTCTTCGCCGCTAAAGGCGACAAAGAGAATGGTGGCGGGAAAAGATTGTTTACTTAAGATCCGGGCACATTCGATCACGGCTGCTGTTCCACTTCCATCGTCATTCGCTCCGGGCGCATCTCCGGTACGGTCCATTACACTGGTCCGCATATTATCGAGGTGGCCACTGATGATAAATATCCTTTTGTCATTTGGATCTGTTCCTTTGAGTGTGCCTACCACATTGCCCAATAATAAGGGTACATCCACGCGTCGTCCATCGGGTTGCAGCGTAGTGGTATCAATGATAGCGGTCAACCGGCCACCGGATTGTTTGGCAAATTCATTGAATTTTGATAATACCCAGTTACGGGCGGCACCTATTCCTCTTTTGGGATCGGTTTGGGTACTCAGCGTATTGCGGGTACCAAAACCCACCATTGTATGTATATAGGATCGAAGCGAATCGGCATTTACTTCCGTTACCCATTTCTCAATTTGCGGGTCTTTGTGAATGATGGTTTGCGCCGAAGCGGAAACGGTAGACAACAGGAGTAGAATGGGGAGAAATCTCATGGCAGAAGTTTGTCTTGTAAATTTAGGGTTTTTATACCTTGTGCTGTGCGGCTGTGCGAGACCGGAGGTCTCGCACAGCCCTCTCGTCGCCTCTGGCGACACGATTTATTATTATTTCCGAAAAGTATTTAATTCGAGTCGCCAGAGGCGACAAGACAATAGTGCGAGACCGGAGGTCTCGCACAGCCGCACAGCAGCCGCACAACGTCAGTACCCATACTTCTTCTTCCACAGATCCCTCAAATGTTTGCGCATTTCCTCTTCCCTCGCGTTGGCGCCGGGTTGATAGAATGATGTGCCTGCGATTTCGGGTGGGAGGTATTCCTGGGGCGAGAAATTCTTTTCGTAGTTGTGTGCGTATTCATATCCCTTGCCATAGCCTTCGCTTTTCATCAGATTGGTGGGGGCATTGCGGATATGCAAGGGTACTGGCAGATCGCCTTTTTGTTTGACCATGCTGCTGGCATTCATGATGGCCAGGGTGGCGGAGTTACTTTTTGCACTGGAGGCGAGATAGATCGCGCATTGAGAAAGAATGAGATTGGATTCCGGATAACCGATCTTGTTTACTGCATCAAATGTGGCGTTGGCCAGCACAAGCGCGGTGGGGTTGGCATTGCCAATATCTTCCGCGGCAAGAATCAACATTCGGCGGGCAATGAATTTAACATCTTCCCCGGCTTCGATCATACGCGCCAGCCAATATACGGCGGCATTCGGATCGCTGCCGCGAATGGATTTGATAAAGGCCGAAATGATATCATAGTGCTGCTCGCCTGATTTATCATAGCGGGCAATTCGTTGTTGGGCGATCTTTGTCACCAGCTCATCGGTCAGTTCCGAACCGGGAGGGAGTGTATCCGCACAGAGTTCAAGGAGATTGAGCAGTTTACGTCCATCTCCTCCGGAAATGGTGAAGAGGGCATTCGTTTCGCGGATATCCAGCGAGCGGTTCCGCAGCCATTCATCTTTTTCTATCGCTTGTTTCACCAATTGCTGCAGGTGTTTTTCCTCCAGGGCCTTTAATATATATACCTGGCAACGGCTAAGCAGGGCAGCATTGACCTCAAAAGAAGGGTTTTCGGTGGTGGCGCCGATAAGGGTTATCGTACCTTTTTCCACGGCGCCAAGTAAGGCATCCTGTTGCCCTTTATTAAAGCGGTGGATCTCATCGATAAAAAGAATGGCACCGGGGCGGGTGCGTGCCTGTTCGATCACATCGCGGACATCTTTAACGCCGGCCGCGATGGCACTAAGTGTAAAAAAAGGAACCTGTAAGGTATGGGCAATGATATTAGCGATGGTGGTTTTGCCCGTCCCAGGCGGCCCCCAGAGGATCATGGAGGGGACCTTATTGATCTCTATGGCATTTTGTAAAATACTTCCCTTGCCGGTCAGGTGTTCCTGGCCTATGAGGTCCTGAAGCTTTTCAGGACGTATTCGTTCGGCAAGAGGAGCGGATGTAATCACAATTAAAGATACATTAAGGCTAACAGCCAATGGCTAATTGCTATTAGCTTTTAGCTGTTAGCTTCAGGAAAAGCTCATCCAATTGTTTTTGATCAATGGTGGCAGGGGCATCCAGCATCACATCGCGCCCGGAGTTGTTCTTGGGGAAGGCGATAAAATCACGGATACTTTCGCTGCCTCCTAAGATCGCACAGAGGCGGTCAAATCCAAACGCGATACCCCCATGGGGTGGTGCGCCGTATTCAAAGGCCCCCAGCAGAAATCCAAACTTGTGTTGTTGTTCTTCTTTATCCATGCCCAGGGCGGCAAACATTTTTTCCTGCAACTCCCGTTGGAAGATACGGATGGAGCCACCGCCGATCTCATTTCCATTCAATACCATATCGTAGGCATTGGCTTTGATGGCCGCATAGGGATGCTCCAGGTATTTGGACGCATCGGCAATACGCGGATCATTCCCGATCATGGTGGGGATATCCGAAGGTTTAGGGGAGGTAAAGGGGTGGTGACGGGCGACCCAGCGGTTTCCTTCCTCATTGTATTCAAAGAGGGGGAAATCGAGTACCCAGAGTAATTTGAATTCATCTTTCCGGCGCAGTCCCAACCGCTCACCCATTTCGAGACGTAGTTCACTGATGGCTTTGCGGGTTCTTTCTTCTGCTCCGGCAAGGATCAATACCAGGTCACCGGCTTTGGCCCCGGCCGCATCGGCGATCGCTTTTAATTTCTCTTCGCTATAGAATTTATCGACACTGCTTTTATACGTGCCGTCGGCATTGCATTTAATAAAGACCAATCCTTTCATCCCGATCTGTGGGCGTTTCACCCATTCGGTCAATTCATCGGTTTGTTTGCGGGTGTATTCGCTACAGCCGGGAGCGGCAATCGCCACCACGGTTTCAGCGCCATCAAAAACCTGGAAATTCGCGCCATCGATCAGGGAGGAGATGGAGGTCTTGGTTTGAAAGGTATGCGCCGGGAATTTCAGGTTGCAGACCTTCATTCCGAAACGGATATCCGGTTTATCATTACCATAGGTCCACATGGCTTCTTCCCAGGTAGTGCGTTCTACCTTCTCTGCATAGTTGATCCCTTTTACTTCGAGGAAGATGGATTTCACCATGCCTTCGAACATATTCAATATATCCTCCTGCTCCACAAAGGCCATTTCGCAGTCGATCTGAGTGAATTCAGGTTGGCGGTCAGCACGCAGGTCTTCATCGCGGAAACACTTTACAATCTGGTAGTAACGGTCATACCCACTCACCATCAGCAATTGCTTAAAGGTTTGCGGACTTTGAGGCAGGGCATAGAACTGATTCGGGTTCATACGGGAAGGAACCACGAAATCGCGTGCTCCTTCGGGGGTGCTTTTGATCAGAAAGGGTGTTTCAATATCCATGAACCCTTGCTGGTGCAGGTAATTGCGGGCAGCGCGGTTGACGGCATAGCGCAATTCGAGGTTTCTTTTCACAGCACCGCGGCGAAGATCCAGGTAACGGTATTTCATCCGCAGGTCATCTCCTCCATCCGTATCATCCTGTATGGTGAAGGGGGGAACGGCGGATTTATTTAATATCGTAAAGGCGCTCAATACGATCTCGATATCTCCGGTAGGCATGGCGGGATTCTTGCTCGAACGTTCGTTGACCTTTCCGGTGGCCTGTAATACAAATTCACGGCCAAGCGGATTGGCATCCAATTGAGCTTGCAGGTCTTCGCCCAACAATAACTGGGTGATACCATAGCGATCGCGCAGATCCACAAAGGTGATTGCGCCAAATTTGCGTATGGTTTGGACCCAACCGGCCAGGGTCACTTCTTTGCCGGCATCAGCGAGCCGGAGTTCGCCACAGGTATGCGTTCTGAACATGGGGAAATAGATTGGTAGAAATCGCGCAAATATACGGACAAATCAGCGAAGGGGCCTATCCTAATGGATTGGAAAACAGCGACTGGCTTTGAAAATAGAAATATTACTGCGTAAAACTTGCAAAGGCCGGGGGCGTTTTCTACTTTTAGCTCTCCGAACCCGACTCATGAAAACTGTATTGCGAAAACTTAAACGGTTGTTCACACCGGACAGGTCTGTACCTGTAGCGCCCAAACCGGTGGTCCCAGTTCCCCTCGAATTGGTGTCGGAATTTGTATACAACAACTACTCCTTTATTATTGGTGGATATATCAACTATTTCAACGAGCTGGATGAGCCGATGAAGCGCCGCTTTGTTGACCGGGTACACCATTACCGGATGTCCAAGACCTTTCATTATGTAGGATTGGAAGAGCGGGAAGAGATACCCGTTCTGGTCAGTGCCTCGGCGGTGCAGGTCACCTTTGGGTTGGACAATTTCCTGATGGACAGTTTCAAGGATATCCATATCCTGGCCGATGCCTATCAGGTGGACAGTGATAAGGAACTCTATATCGGGCATGTGGCACCGGAAGGGATCTATCTGTCCTGGAAACATTTTCTTTACGGCTATGCCGTTAGCAACGACAATATCAATGTGGCCTTGCATGAAATGAGTCATGCTCTGCTGTATAATAACTTCTTTGCACCTTATGGAGAGGATAAAGAGTTTCGGTTGAATTATGAGAAATTCTCAACGACAACCGGACCGATCATTGCCGATGTCATAACCCGCCGCCGGAGTTACCTGCGGAGTTATGCCTATAGCAATATCCATGAGTTTTGGGCCGTGAGTGTGGAGGCTTTTTTTGAAAGTCCGGAGGGATTGAAGATGAACATGCCGCAATTGTATGATGCCCTTTGCAAAGTTTTGAACCAGGATCCAATATCCCGAAATAAAATCATTCATTAAAATTCCGGGAACTATGTTAACAATCGCCGCCATTTACCTCTTCAGAAAACATGTGCTGAAGAAGGAAAGTAATTTACGCTTTTCATTGCCGTTGATCGGCTCGGTTTCTATTTGAATAGTGAATAGTGAATAGTGAATAGTGAATGGTGAATAGTGAATGACCATTCACTATTCACCATTCACTATTCACCTCCCTCACATCGTCACAAAATGCCTATCCCTTACTTCGCGGGGACGCACCAGCGCATAATAATAAGCCAATATAGCTGCTCCGATCAGGAAAGGGATCAGGGCCAGGTGTTTTCCTTCGAAATGCCGCCAAACAGGTACTTCATCAAAGCCAAAGAATTCACTGATCATCCAGTAACTGTTTGCTGAAATCCAAAAGGCAATGGCCAGGTTATGCGCCAACTCGGATTTGATCTGCCGGGTGCGCCAACCAATATAGATCGCCACCGCCAGGGTGGGTACGATCATTAATACCCCTAAAACTTTCCAGATCATACACCAGGAAATATCTTTCAATAGCCAGAAAACAATATGGAGGTTTTCAAGACGGCGGTATTTGGCGGGGATGGCGTATTGTTGGTTGGGCATGGTAGTGAATGGTGAATGGTGAATAGTGAATAGTGAATAGTGATTGATTGTTTTAGGTTCTAAGTTAAAGTTTTTTCAGATTCACCATTCACCATTCACTATCCCCCCCTCCTTACCTTTGCAACATGCTGGTGGACTATTTGATAATCGGACAGGGTATTGCCGGGACATGGCTGAGTTATTTTTTATCCAAAACAGATAAGACCTTTCTGGTGATCGACGAGGCGGATCCTTCGAGTTCTTCCCGGGTGGCCGCGGGGTTGATCAATCCGGTGACGGGAAGGCGCGTGGTCAAGACCTGGATGATCGATGAACTCCTGCCTTTTGCTGAAAAGCAGTATGATCGAATGGGCGCTGACCTGGGGATCAACGCCATTACCCGAAAGCCTATCCTTGACTTCTTTTCCGCTCCGGATATCAAGATCGCCTTTGAAACCCGCCTCGAGAAAGGGGAGGACTATATTTCCAAAGGGCCGGATGATCTTCTGTCTCATTTTTTTCATCCCGGTTTTGGCTGTGGGATCATTGATCCGGCCTATACTGTTCACCTGGATAGGCTATTGCCTGCCTGGCAAAAACGATTGGAAGAAAAAGGACAATTAAGAAAGGAGCGATTTGAAGAAAACGAATTGGTCGTAAATCAGGACTCGATAACCTACCGGGATATTATTGCCCATCGGATCATTTATTGTGATGGCGCAGAAGCCTCTCAATCGCGGTTTTTCTCCCGGCTCCCCTTTGCCATGCACAAAGGCGAAGCCCTGATACTTGAGATACCCGACCTGCCGAAGGAGAATATTTATAAAAAAGGATTGACTCTGGTGCCTTTATCTGGCGATAAACTTTTCTGGTTGGGTTCAAATTATATCTGGGAATTTGACAATGCACTTCCCACCGAAGGCTATCGGACAGAGGCCATTCAAAAATTAGATAACTGGCTTAAGTTACCCTATAAGATCCTTGATCATAAGGCGGCAGTACGGCCAGCCACCATTGAGCGACGTCCATTTATCGGTCTGCATCCCTTGTATCCTGTCGTCGGGATATTTAATGGCATGGGGACAAAAGGCTGTTCACTCACCCCATATTTCGGCGATCAATTCGTACAGCATTTAGTAAAGGGAAATGAATTGATGCCCTTGGTGGATGTGGGGAGGTTTGGGAGGGTGTTGCGTTTAGGATGACAGATGACGGATGACGGATGACAGAGGACGGATGTTGGATGATGGATGTTGGATGATGGAGGGTTGCTGTGCGAGACCTCTGGTCTCGCACGGTTAGAATGTCGCCTCTGGCGACTCAAATAACAACCTTTTTTTATAAATTAAACTAATACTGCCGCCAGAGGCGGCTTTCTGGAAGAGCGAGACCTGAGGTCTCGCACAGCAAGCCTCCGCCATCCGTCAACTGTCATCCGCCATCCGTCATCTATCATTCCAACATCCAACATCCATCATCCAACATCCACCCTCCGTCATCTGTCATCTGTCATCCGCCAATCACTCCACCACCACCCTAACCCCCTCGCTATGCGA
>JANRLV010000121.1:0-12612 GCA_033762195.1 Chitinophagaceae bacterium
GGCCACAAATGGCAATTATGAAATGCGACTGACCAAAGAAAAAATGGAATTGTTCAAAGCCAAGAAAGTAATCATCCTCAACGAGTCAATTCAGATTTTGCTGAATTCGTTGAGCCAGCCTTTGTTGACTTCTGATAAGAAAGGGAATTGATGGTACGAATTTTACAAAAGGCGCGAATTTCAAAAATTCCTCATGGGTGGTGTTTCCTGACTGGCTTCAAGTAAGTTTTTCCACGACTTCCATTTTCCTGATTTATGATCAGTTTATCTTTGACGGCTTGATGAGCCAACACAATCGTTATATCCATCTAGACGTATCTTCCAATAGTACAGTATTTGAATTTACTAGCACTGGCCCTAAGGGAGACATACTAAAAATCATCCAGTTTTCTCAAACTGAAATAAATAATGTTTACAACTTAGGTTTTGGAAATATCAGAAATGACGGCAGTATTGATGACACTACCACCAACGATAATAAGGACCGGGACAAGATATTAGCAACTGTTGCATCTGCTGTAAATGAATTTACTGACAGGTTTCCTCACCGTCAAGTATTCTTTACTGGAAGTACAAAGGAGAGGACCAGATTATATAGAATGGCAATTACCATAAATTATGAAGTACTTTCAACCGATTATGAGATTTGGGGGCTAAAAGATGAAGGCCTATTTGAACCTTTTGTTAAACGCCGTCAATACGCAGGTTTTTTAATTAAAAGAAAAAAATCGTAACTTTATACTTGTGAAGCAAACAAAGAAAAATATCAACAAAAAGACTTCTAATGTGCATACCAGGGTAAAGAAAAGCCTTGATAAGTACGCTGGCCAGGTGCTTTTTCCTGAAAAATTGGCCAAGGCCAATGAGTTGCTCAAAGGTAAAAAAATCCCCACTTAATTTCTTGCAAAAGTCAAATCACGAGATGCGATAGACTACGCGGATAATACCTTTATGATCGCCTCGGCCTTCACTAAACACTCCTCATACTCCTTTTCCGGGTCGCTGTAAAAAGTGATGCCTGATCCAACAGAATAAGAGAGGTACCCGGTGGTTTCATTGTAAAACAAACTCCGAATCACCACATTGAAATCAAAATCTCCATCCGGGGTGATATACCCCACTGCCCCACTGAACAATCCGCGTTTTGTTCTTTCATACTGCTCGATCAATTCCATCACTTTGCGTTTGGGTGCGCCGGTCATGGAACCCATGGGGAAAGTAGCCCGGATAATGGAAGCAAAATCAATGGAGGGATCCAGTTCTCCACTGATCGTTGAGATCATCTGGTGTACCTGAGGAAAGGTGTAAATGCCATAGAGCTCATCTACTTTCACAGTGGATTCGAGACATATCCTCGACAGGTCATTACGCACGAGATCAACCACCATCACATTCTCCGACCGGTCCTTGGCACTTTGCATTAGGGCATTTCGGCTGGAATAATCCCGGTCTGCATCCTCCGGATAGCGCGGTGAAGTGCCTTTGATGGGTTGGGATAATAGTTGTGTTCCTTTTTTTCGCAGGTATCTTTCCGGACTGGCACAGATCAGGTATTTCTCTTCATTGCGGTAATAGGCGGAAAAGGGATTGGGTGATAATTCACTCAGCGAGCGATAAACGGCCAGGGGTTGGAGGGGCACCTGGCGGGCAAAGAACTCCTGACAGAAATTGATCTCATAGCAATCACCGCGCAGGATATGCGCCCTCAACTGGTCGATCTGCCGGATGTATTCCTCCCGTGTAAGCCGGCTTTGGATAGCAGGAATGCTACCCTGATCTGATGCCGGCACTTCTTTAAACCGGATTATTTCCTCCCATATGGTTGCAGGATCATCCACGGTCATGATCTCCACCTGCTGTTCATGCAGCCGAATGATATGCCGCGGGCGAAAGAAAAAAAGGTCATCAAACCCTATCTCATTAGGTAAGCTGGAGTGAAGTCCGGTTTCGGTTTCATTTTTCAGGTCATAGCCCAAATGGCCAAACCACCATGTCCTTTCTTCCTCCAACCGTTTTTGAAAGGAAGTTAGCATGTCCCCTGCCTGGCCTGATAGGGTTTCCAAAGCACCGGCAGCCACCAGCACTTCCAGGGAGGAGGCGGAGGAGGGGTAGCGATTATTATCAAGGAAACAAAAAATGCTGAACCGGTTGACCCAGTTCAGCACTTTATATTTCATATCCCCGAGAGAAGTATGGGGAAATAATGCGGTATTATAAGGAATCGCCATTAATAATCGTCATCATCATCACCATAGCCGTCATCGTCAAACATATCCATGTCTTTGAACTCATCGTCAAATTTAAAATCCTCTTCTTCCTCACCTGCTCCTTTCTTCGGTGCAGGGCCTGCGGCCTTTTTCCCTTTTGATTTAGGGATATCAAACTCATCAAAGTCGGGGTCCCAACTGTCTTCCTCTTCTACCTTATCCCAATCATCTTCTACATCTTCAGCTTCATCGTCCTCATCATCTTCATCCTTACCTTTTTTGGCGCCGGTAGCTTTGGCTCCTTTCTTGGCAGGTTTTACATCAAGATCCTCGTCGTCGTCAAGGTCTTCCTCCTCGTCTTCTTCTTGTTTCTTGGGTTTGGACGTAGCTTTCGCTGCATCGGATTTAGATGCACCGGCCCCGGTACGGGAATTTGTTTTTTTGTCTTTTTCAGATTTAGCGGCCATAGTTAAACTGGATTAGCAGCTGTAAAATTTCAGCGAAGTTTTTAAATAGCCAAATTTTTTAAAAAGATTTTCTAACGTTGAAAATCAGTTTTTTCCCCTATATAACCGGGATCATAACATGATCTAAGACAATATCTAAGAAAGAGGTCAGCCGATGTGCAACAATTGATCACGTCCCGGCCCATTGGAGATATAATGTACCCCAACGCCCAGGTATTCGTTGATGAATTGAACATATTCCTGCATTTTGGCCGGAATCGGATCACCTTGTTTCAGTGCGGAGGAAGCCTGATTCCAACCGGCCAGGGATTGATACACGGGTTGGATGGCATGCCTTGTCATTTGGAAAGGCACTTCCCGGGTTTCTTTTCCTTGGATGGAATAGGCGGTACAAACATGCAGGTCGGCAAATTCATCCAATACATCAGCCTTGGTCATGATCACTTTGGTGACGCCATTGATCATACAGGCAAATTTGAGGGCAACCAGGTCGATCCAGCCACAACGACGCGGCCGTCCGGTTGTTGCACCAAATTCGTTACCGATCTTGCGCAACCTTTCGCCGGTTTCGTCTTCCAGTTCAGTGGGGAAAGGTCCGCCACCTACCCGTGTGCAATAGGCCTTGGTAACACCCAGTACATCGCGAATCTGCTGTGGGGCTACTCCCAAACCATTACATACGCCGGCAGAAATGGTGTTGGACGAAGTGACAAACGGGAAAGTACCAAAATCGATGTCCAGCATACTACCCTGTGCGCCCTCTGCCAGGATCTTTTTACCCTGGGAGAGTTTGTCATTGATAAAATATTCGCCGTTGACGATATTCAGGCTGCGAAGAAATTCGATGGCTTCAAAAAATTCCTCCTCCCAGGCACTGATATCTTCCTGTAATCCATAACTATCCAGCATACGCTGGTGTTTCAGGCGGAGTTTGATATACGAAGTGGTAAAGCTTTTGTCCAGCAGGTCACCTACCCGAAGTCCATTGCGACCGGTCTTGTCCATATAAGCTGGCCCGATCCCTTTGAGCGTGGATCCGATCTTCTCATTGCCTTTGGACAATTCGGAGGCTTTGTCCAATGCGCGGTGAGTGGGCAGGATGAGATGGGTCCTTTCGGCAATAAACAGGTTTTTCCGAAGATCCACCCCAAAACCCGAAACCGTATCACATTCCCTTTTCAGCGTGACGGGATCGAGTACTACGCCATTACCGATCAGGTTGATGGTATTTGCATGAAAGACGCCGGAAGGAATCTGGTGCAAAACGATCTTTTTATCACCTACATACAAGGTATGCCCTGCATTGGGCCCACCCTGGAACCGGGCGATCAGGTCGTAACCGGAGGCAAAATAATCTACGATCTTTCCTTTTCCTTCATCTCCCCATTGCAACCCGAGAATAACATCAATCATGATAAATGTATTAGTAAAGCGGGGGCAAAAATAACACTTCCCACCTTACCGGATCAGGGTCACCGTTCCTTTTTTCGTAATAACCCTGCCATCTCTGGCAACACCCTGAACCATCCACACAAATACCGAGGTACCCTGGTCCATACCATTCAGTTTTCCATCCCATCCCTGTCCCAGGGTGGAGGTGGAATAGACCAGTTGTCCCCATTTATTAAAGACCCTGAAAAAGCGCAGTTCCTTGATCCCTACCGGGAAAGGCCGGAAAATATCATTTAACCCGTCTCCATTTGGCGTAAAGGCCGAAGGCACATAAAGATCGGGGCCGTTATACACTTTGATCACCACGTCCGCCGTACCCTTACACCCGGCCTGGGTTGTCGCGGTTACGGTCAATACCGCATCACCGCTTACCGTGAATACGGGATTGGGGATATTGGGGTCGGATAATCCGGCTGCCGGGCTCCAGACATAATCAGTTCCCACCGATGTGGCATTTAACTGGAACTGGTCTCCAAAATAGCCGACCGTATCAGCCGGACTCACCCGGATCACGATCGGCGGGGTCACATCCAGGGTCATTTCATCGGGTGTCAGTGAATTACATCCATTGGCCCCTACCACCATGAGCGAATACGTAATGGTTTGGCCGGCACTGGACAGCGGATTGGGATTCCCGGTATTGTCCAAACCGGTGGCTGGTGACCACTGATATTGTACACCCCCACTTCCCTGGAGGGTATAGGTTTGTCCAAAACAAATAAACCCATCCGGCCCTGCATTCGGTATGGGAGCCGGTAATACATTCACCACGATCGTATCATTTACACTGCAACGTCCAAGGGTGGCCGTAACAATATATTGTGTGGTATCGGATGGATTGGCTGTAGGGCTGGCCAACGAGGCACCGCTTAGTCCATTCTGTACCTGCCACTGAAACTGGGTGGCGTTGGTATTGAGTTGTAATTGAACAGGCCGTCCTTCGCAGGTAGTTACATCCGCGGCTGGCACAAGGGTCAGGTTATTGGTGAGACCAACCGTCACCGGTTGTGTGGCCACACAATTTCGGCTATCCCTAACTGTGAAATTATAGGTACCTGGCGCAACATTGAAAATACCTGAGGCCTGGAAATTCGTGCCATCAATGGAGTATTGATAGCTACTGTTTCCGCCTGTTGCGGTAATAGTTATTTGCCCATCATTTCCCCCATCACAGGTAGCATTTGCCGACAGGGCTGTGGCGGTCAATACAGCCGGCTCGGTCATGTTCACATTGGTTTGACTCACCTGACATCCGTTATTATCGCGCGTATAAATGGTATAAGCGCCTGCGGGAACCGCGAATGTATTGGTGGTTTGCCAGGTGGTGCCATCGAGCGAATACTGGTAGGGACCTGTACCGCCTGTTGCATTGGCTGTAATCACCCCATCTCCCAGGCCATTACAACTTACGGCCTGGATGGCATTCGTGGCGGACAAGGCGGTGGGTTGGTTAACACTGGCGGTGGTGGTTCCATCACAGCCATTGTTGTCACGGAAGAATATCGTGTAGTTTCCGGCAACCAATCCATTGAATACATTGGAAGCCTGATAATTTACTCCATCCAAAGAATACGCAAAGGGCGGCGTTCCAATACCCGTCTGCAGGTTGACCGTGATGGAACCATTGGCCCCACCAAAACAACTCACATCGGTCTTACTGGCCGAACCGGTCAGTGGTACGCCGGTGGGAACGACCACCTGGAAATCATTCATGGTACAACCCCAGGTATCGACGATATCGATACTATAGGTACCCGCGGCCAATCCGGTAAATACATTCGACCCCTGTGCCGGTCCGTTATTGATTGTGTACTGATAAGGGCCTGCGCCATTATTAGGTGAAAGGGTTATGGAGCCATTGCTCGCACCACCACAAGAGGTGGATGTAGTAAAGGCGGCGGCGCCAAGGGGCTGACCGGGAGGTACAATGGCATTGATGCCATTCAATGTACATCCACCCCCATCAATCATATTGACCGTGTGGTTTCCGGAGGCTAAACCAGTAAACACATTACTGTTTTGGAAAGGACCACCATCGATTGAATACTGGTAAGGCGCGGTTCCATTGGTGGGCGTTACAGTCAACGTTCCATCCAACCCGATGGTACAGGAAGGCGCTGTTCCACCCGTGATCGCGGTTAAGGCCTGGCCTGTGGCTACGGTAACCTGTAATCCATTGACCATACAACCCGACACATCCATCACATTCACCAGGTGGTTACCTGCTGCCAGACCATTGAATACATTGGAGGGCTGCCAGGGGCCGCCATCGATGGAATACTGATAAGGGCCCGATCCGTTTGTGGGGGTAATGGTGGCTGTTCCATTATTTGCACCTACACAGGAGGTAGGGGTGGAAGCTGCTGTAGCGGCCAATGCCTGGCCAGAACCTACAACAGCAGGAATATTGCTTACCGAACAACCACCGGCATCCAGGACACGAATCAAATAGGTGCCAGGCGCCAATCCGGTAAATACATTGCTTGTTTGAAGGGGCCCGCTATTGATCGAATACTGATAAGGAGCCGAACCGGTTGTTGGTGTTACCGTAACTGTTCCATTATTGACTCCATTACAGGCAGCCGGTGAAGACGCCACAATAGCCAACAGGGGCTGTCCAGGAGATACGGCTACAATGATATTGTTGGCTGTGCACCCAAAGGCATCCCGTACATTCACAAAATAAGTTCCCGGTACTAATCCGGTAAAGACATTACTGGTTTGCCAGGGTCCGCCATTGATATTATACTCATAGGCACCCGGTACAGCCGGAGTTACCGTTATCGTTCCATTTGAGGCACCGGTACAGGAAGTGGGTGTCGAACTTGTTTGCACCGTTAGTGTACCAACCAGGGACACCGTGGCATTAATGGTAGAACTGCAACCATTGGGGTCCTGTACCTGTACCGTATAAGGGCCCGCAACCAATCCATTGAATACGTTACTTGTTTGGTTTGGTCCTCCGTTCAAGGAATATTGATAGGGAGGACTGCCAATACCGGCAGGTACATTGACCGAAATGCTTCCAGTGGGCGCGCCACAGGTAGCGTTGGTGGTTAACGCCGTTGCATTGAGGCTATTGGTCTGATTGATCGTGATCGTATCTTCTGTGACCAGGTTGGGACCTGTTCCGCAAGAGGCAAAAGTAGTACGAACGATAAACTGCTCCGATGTACCGCTGGGGCAAATATTGGGGAAGGAAAGATTCAATAAACCTGCTGTGGTAGTGGAGGTATCAGCGGTCCGCACCAGTGTTCCACTCAGCGTTAACAACTCTGCGCTCACATACCGGGACCCCCCGCCATTGGGTGTAAAACGCCAGCCTTCATCCGCGGCTGTCCATTGGGTTGCATTGCGACCGGCACCGGCTACAAATTTGGTACGTGTCCAGTCCTGGATACCAAAAATCGCCCGCCCATTATCCGAACTCGTAGTACACAATTGTTTTTGTTGGAAGAAAACATCCACCAATCCGGTTGATTCGTGCAATACGATCTGAAAGGTATTAGGAAAGTTATCGCCACAGGAACCACCGAAAATACCTACCCGATAAAAACTGATGACAAATTTGCGACAAGGAGCTGTACCAAATACTTCCCATTGGATCTTTCTGTCAATGGGACTATCGGATGGATCAAGGTCGGAATAGTTGGCCATGATACTTGCCCGGGGATAATACCATTGAGCACCCTGGCTACACGGAGTTCCTGCATCCAAAGGAATGGGTGGCCCGATATGATACGCATTGGCACAGGAACCGGAACCATTGGTGAGATAATCGAAGGTGACAAGTCCATTCGAGCCGACTACTATATTCGAGAAAATAGAATCGTAAAAACAAAAGTTGAAGGGCATGGGGATCGTGCTGCTAAACCGATCATCCAGGTAGAGGTTGAAATCTTCACTGCTGGTTCCCGTAATGAAAGGATAAGGCGCATAGGGGATACTATTCAGCGCATAATCTCCGGTCGATTTCAGATGGGGAACGCGTACGGTCACCGTGCTACAACTTACACCACAGGGAAAATTGATCGTAGAGTTATTGTTGCCCGTAGTAAAGCAGTTCTGGGCATTCAAAATGAAAGGCAGAAGCAGTAGTACGGATAAAAGTTGAGATACCTTGGACCTCAATATTCTCATTACAGTCAGTTTCAATTAAATAAGTGCTAACGAGTGGGTAAGATACAAAAAACCGCGAATGGTGGTAAGGCTACGTGGGAAAAAAACGGCCTTTTAATTGGGAGTTTCCGTATCGTATCGGTCAACCGATTGAATACCACCAAGTTGTTTTAATCGCTGGACAAGCACGTCCAGCTCCTCTTTATCGTGTACGAAGACTTTGATATTTCCTTCAAAAACACCTTCTCTGGCTTCCACCGTCAGGGCGCTGATATTGATCTTCATTTCGCCGGAGATCAGGTTGGTTATTTTATTGATGACGCCCACATCATCAAGTCCAATGATACGCAGACCGGTAAGGAAGGAGATTTCCTTATTCTTGGCCCATTTAGTTTTCACCACCCGGTGCACAAAATTGGCGAGCAGCTTCGCGGCATTGGGGCAATTGGTGCGGTGAATGGTCAACCCTTTTCCCGTGGTTACAAATCCAAATACATCGTCACCCGGAATGGGCTTACAACAATTCGCCAGGTTGTACACGATACGGTCGCTGCTCTCCCCAAAGATGATGAGCTCCGCATCTTTTTTATTCAGTGCGTGAACGGGATGATCCCCTTTCTCCGTTTGTATGCGTTCCGGCTTGGGAGCTTCCAACCGGTCACCCAGTACTTTGAATTCCTTGAGTTCTTTCAGGTCAATGGCCTTTACAGCTACCTGATAAAAGAGGTCGAGTTGTGAATTGAGTTTGTAAAAGGTGGCGAGTTCTTCAATATTCCCGGCGCTAAAGGCCGCCCCTATCCCTTCGAGTTTTCGTTGTACAAAATATTTGCCTTCATCCGCAATGGTGCGTTTTTCTTCCTTGAGTGAGTCCTTGATCTTGTTCTTGGCTTTCGCACTCACTACAAATCCCAGCCAGTCTTCCGAAGGTTTTTGCTTGTTGGAGGTAATGATCTCTACCTGGTCACCACTCCGGAGTTTATGGCTGATCGGCACCAACTTGTGGTTTACTTTGGCGCCAATACACTTCGATCCTACGGCACTGTGAATGGCAAAGGCAAAGTCAAGCGCGGTGGAACCCACCGGCAACATTTTTACATCTCCCTTGGGGGTATAGACATAGATCTCTTCGGCGAGAAAACTTGTTTTAAAATCCTGTAAGAAATCAATGGAGTCCGTTTCATTGCTGGTGATCACTTCACGGATCTGTTCAAACCATTTTTCAAAACGGCTTTCTTCAGCGCTGCCTTCTTTGTATTTCCAGTGCGCGGCCAATCCTTTCTCGGCGATCTCATTCATCCGCTTGGTCCGTATCTGTACTTCCACCCATTTCCCCTGCGGGCCCATCACCGTGGTGTGGAGTGCCTCATATCCATTTGATTTGGGATTGCTGAGCCAGTCACGCAATCTTTCCGGCGAAGGATTATACTCATCTGTGATAAAGGAATACACTTTCCAACAATCCTCTTTTTCTTTTTCATGAGGGGAATCGAGGATGATACGGATCGCAAAAAGGTCATACACTTCTTCAAACCCCACCCCTTTCTTCTTCATTTTATTCCAGATGGAATGGATGCTCTTAGGGCGGCCATAAATCTCGAAGTTGAAATTGTTCTTGACCAGTTTTTCCTTAATAGGTTTGATGAATTCGTTGATGTACTTGCTCCGTTCCCGTTTGGTTTCTGCCAGTTTACGGGCAATGTCCCGATAGGTTTCCGGCTCCATATATTTCATGGCCAGGTCTTCCATCTCGGTTTTTATGCTATACAATCCCATCCGGTGGGCAAGCGGGGCATATACATAGACCGTTTCTGAGGAGATCTTGAGTTGTTTCTCCCTTTTCATGCTGTCGAGGGTCCGCATATTATGCAGCCGGTCGGACAGCTTGATCAGGATTACCCGGGGATCATCGGTGAGTGTAAGGAGGATCTTCTTAAAATTCTCGGCCTGTTGCGAGGCATTGATGTCTATGACATTGGAAATCTTGGTCAGACCATCCACGATACGCGCGATCTCGCTTCCAAATTCCCTTTCCACATCTTCCAGGGTAATATCCGTATCCTCGACCGTATCATGTAATAAAGCACAGATGGTGGAGCGTACCCCGAGACCGATTTCTTCCACGCAGATTTTGGCAACGGCAATGGGGTGCAGGATATAAGGTTCCCCGCTTTTCCGGCGCATGGTTTTGTGTGCTTCGGCAGCCATTTCAAAAGCTACCCGGATCAGTTTCCGGTCCCCCGGCTTCAGTTTTGTCTTCAGGGCCCGCAGCAACGCACGGTATTCCCTGAGGATCAATTTTTTCTCTTGTTCCTCGTTCAAATTGTACCGGGGTATTTGGGCGACCGTTTCCATGCCTTACGAAAATAACAAAATTGGGCGTTAATAGGTTGCGGTGAATGTATTACCTTTGCCGACCTTTAGCTAATACCTACTCCCGGATGTGGTGAAATTGGTAGACACGTCAGACTTAGGATCTGATGCCGCAAGGTGTGGGGGTTCGAGTCCCTCCATCCGGACTTAATTGTACTATTTATTATGGCGACTGTTACAAAAGAGAATGTCGGTCTCTTAAACGAGAAACTGTCTGTTACACTCAACAAAGAAGATTATCTGCCCGCTTTTCAGAAATCCCTGAAAGAATATGGCAAAAAGGCCAATATCCCGGGTTTCCGGAAAGGGATGGTTCCCGTTGGACTGATCAAGAAAATGTATGGCCACTCGGTTTTCACCGATGAAGTGCTCCGCAGTGTTGACCGTGAACTGGTTAAATATCTGCAAACCGAGAACCTGGACATCTTTGCCCAGCCCATTCCCCTGGAAATGGATATCCAGTAACTGGATATGAATAACCCGGTAGATTACACCTTCCATTTTGAGGTGGGTATGAAACCCGCCGTTGAACTGACGGGTTTGGCCAAGGCCAAGATTACCCGCTATGTAGTGGATGTGACCGACGAGATGGTAGACAATGAGATCACCCGTCTGCAGAACCGCTATGGCAATATGACCGAACCCGAGGAAGTGAATACGGAGGAAAATGTACTGAATGTGAACTTTGCCGAAGCAGATGAAAAGGGCAATCTGGTGGAAGGTGGTATAACGAAAGATAATTCCCTGCTGGTTAAGTATTTCTCGGCTGACCTCCGCAAATCCCTCATGGGAAAGAAAAAGGATGATAAATTCACCCTCCAACTCAAGTCTGCCTTTGAAGACAAGGAAAGGGATTGGGTAGCCGGTGACCTGGGACTGAACAAAGACAATGCCGCTGACCTGGAGAAGTATTTTACCGTCACCATTACCAAGGTTGGCTTATTGGAAAAACGCGGGCTGGATGAAGAATTCTTTAACCAACTCTATCCCGGTCAGGAAGTAAAGACCGAAGCCGATTTCCGGAATAAGATCAAAGAAGAGATTGCCAACTATTGGGCGGGCCAGGCACGTAACCAGATCCATGATCAATTGTACCACCAACTGATCGATCATACCCCGATTGAATTCCCCGAAGCCTTCCTGAAAAGATGGATGAAGACACAGGGCGAAAACCCCAAGACCGAAGAAGAAGTAGAAAAGGAATTCCCCAGCTTCAAGAATCAACTGAAGTGGAGCCTGATCACCGAAAAGATCGTAACCGATAACGCCATACAGGTTCAACCCGACGAACTCCGCCAATTTGCCAGACAGCAATTATTTGGCTACATGGGCATGGGTGCCATGGATGAAGAGCAACCCTGGGTAGCCGATTATGTAGAGAAAATGATGAAGGACCGGAAATATGTGGAAGATGCGTTTAACCGCATCCAGACACAGCGGATCTTCGAATGGGCGGAAACCCAGATCAACCCGACCGATAAATCCATTTCGGCCGAGGAGTTTACGAAGATGGTGGAGGAACACCAGCATCATCATTAGTCTTAGCAAATTACCGCAGAGAACATAAGAACGCGGAGTTACGCAGAGAACTTTAACGCCAGGACGCTAAGACGCCAAGGATCGGTATGGACTAATAGCTAAAAGCTAACGGCTAATAGCTTTCTCTGCGTATCTCCGCGTTCTTATGTTCTCTGCGGTAAACCAAACCCGCAAAACCGTCACACCCATTCCCGCCAATTTTGCAGTTCCATCATTTGGACGGATATTTGAGGGATTCTTTAGCTCGGATTAATCGCTTAAATATCAAAACAAATGAGTTCTGAATTTGAAAAATACGCCGTTAAACACCGGGGCATTTCCAGCAATACCCTGAACGGATATGCCTCGCATCTGGTTACGGCGCTTACCCCCAACATTATTGAAGAGAGACCGATGAATGTGGCCGTCATGGACGTTTACAGCCGTTTGATGATGGACCGGATCATCTTTCTTGGTTA
>JANRLV010000122.1:0-28418 GCA_033762195.1 Chitinophagaceae bacterium
TTGAGGCCGAGGCGTTGAAACTTTCCAAAATTTTTGATAAAAGCAAATTTGAGAACCTGGAGAAGGAGGTAAACTCTTTTGCCGCCAAGAACATTGCAGCCAATCCCGGAAAGGAATTCTATTACAGTAATATTGGCTTAAGTATTGCCGGCCGGGTGTTGGAGGTAGTAGGAAAAAGAAGATTTGACCAGTTGATGACCCAGAAATTATTCCGGTCACTCGCCATGCGCCGCAGCACCTTTAGCAATTTGATGGGAGGGCCGATCAATCCTTCATTTGGTGGTAAATCATCAGCTGACGATTATATGAACTTTCTGGTCATGTTACTCAATAAAGGCAAGTTTCGGGGGCAACAAGTACTTTCTGAAGAATCCGTAGCCGAGTTGATCAAAATACAAACGGGTGACCTCCTGATGAAATACCTTCCTGATGCAGGCAAAGGTATGGGCTATGCTTCCGGTGCCTGGGTATTGGAAGAAGATGGGAATGGGAATGCAACAGCCCTTATCTCTCCAAGCCTGTTTGGCTTCTGGTCGGTGGTGGATTTTAAAAGAGGGTACGCCTATCTGCTCTTACCAAAAGAAACGATGGAGAATGATCCAATTACCTTACACAAGGAAATTATCGAGATCATTAATCCCCATTTTGAGTAGGGATTTATTTACTTCCTGAATACTTTAGTTTCCCGTTCACGATCGTCATCATTACTTTGGTATCTTTTATTTCTTCATCCTTACAAGTAACCAGGTTGTTGGATAAGAGCACAAAGTCGGCATACTTGCCCACTTCAATGGAGCCTTTTACTTTTTCCTGGAAAGAAGAATAAGCATTGGCCAGGGTATATGAATGAATGGCCTGTTCACGGGTCATACGCTGCTCGGGATAAAATACAGTACCATCTTTCAATTGGCGGGTTACACTTGCATAATAACAGGCGATTGGATCTTCATCTTCTACCGGCACGTCGGTGCCATTGGTGACCACTACTCCGGCTTTTAAGAAGGATTGCCAAACATAAGCACCTTCACGCGACCGTTGTTCGCCCAATCGTTTAGGTACAAAGGGGGCATCGCTGGTGCAATGAATGCCTTGCATGGAGGCGATCACATTCCATTCTTTGAAACGGGGTATCTCGGTTGGATTGACGTGTTGCGCGTGTTCGATGCGCCAGCGGTGGTCTTTGGTTTTTTCCTTGGCTATTTTCTTTGCATACAGATCGATCAATTCCCGGTTGGCGCGATCACCGATGGCATGCACACAGAGTTGCAATTGATTTTCCCAGCAGAAATCAGCGATCGCCTGAAGCGAATCCAGATTAAACGTTGCCTCCCCTACCCAACCCGGCCGATCGGAATAAGGTTCCAGTAACCAGGCACCATAAGACCCAAGCGCTCCATCGAGGGACACTTTAACCGCTTTGACGGTGAGATGGGCATTCCCGGCATCAACAATCGGAAAAACACCTGCATTGGCGCGGAGTACACTGTTTCGTTCCCGCACCATCAGCCAATGGCGAATATTCAATTTACCGGAATCAGCTAATTCCTTCATCCATTTTACCTGGGTAAAGGAGGAACCTGCATCCTGAAAACTGGTGATCCCTTTTTTCAGGCAATCTTCTTCAGCCAATTTAATACTCTCGGCCCAACGCGCTTTTTGTTCATCCTCGGTTTGCTGGTTCACAAAAGTTGCATAGGCCCTATTGACCAGCGATTGGGCTGTTTCTGCAAGGACACCTACCACCCGGCCTGTCTTGTCCCGGACGATCTCGCCACCCGAAGGATTGGGTGTATTGGCATTTATCCCGGCCAACTCCATGGCCTTTGCATTCACATAGCTACTATGTCCGCTGGCATGGGAGAGCAATACCGGATTATTGGGTGATACTTTATCCAATTCTTCATGATAGGGATACCCCAGAAAATTAACGGCCGGTGCAGGATTCCATTTTTCCTGGTGCCAGCCCCAACCGATTATCCAATCACCGGGTTTTGCTTTGCTGACGGCTTCTTTTACTTTTTCCACGATCTCATCCCAGTTCTTCACTGTCATCAGGTTCAGACTGACCAAAGAGGCGCCTAACCCGTGTATATGGCCATGCCCTTCGATAAAACCGGGCATCAGAAATTGTCCTTTGCAATCTATGGACTCCGTTTGGCTGCCAATAAACTTCTCTGCTTCTGTATTGCTGCCTACAAAAATGATCTTCCCCTCCTTCACCGCAACAGCTTCTGCCATCGGCTGTGCCGGGTTAACTGTATACACCTGGGCATGATGAAGGACCAGGTCGGCCTGGTTCTTTGAACTGGCACAGCTGACCAGAATGACGAATAACGGAAGAATGCTAAAGAAGGATTGAAAGGATGATTTTCTCATATTCAGGAGTTTGCCTTTCAAAGATAGGGATGTTTGGTATCTGATATACCTTAGGCCGAGGGACATAAAGAAGCGTAGCAAAGGTGACAGGAAACTTTAATTTTGATTATTATTGAAAAGTGGGAACCCAACAACAACATACCGCAACGATCAAAATACTGGCCCGGCAATTGGGGTTTGATCATTGTGGGATCGCCAAGGCCGAAGCCCTGGAAGAAGATGCCCGTCGCCTTGAAAAATGGTTGGCAAAGGGTATGCATGGAGGGATGGCCTACATGGAAAATCATTTTGACCTGCGTACCGATCCGCGAAAACTGGTTCCCGGCGCTCGCTCCGTCATTACCCTTTTGTTGAATTATTTCCCGGAAAAAGAACAAAATCCTTCTGCGCCGCAGATCTCCAAGTATGCATACGGAAAGGATTACCATGAGGTCATTCGCGCCAAGCTGAAAGATTTATTGGCAATGATCAGGGAAAGAGTTGGCGAGATCAATGGCCGGGGTTTTGTGGATTCGGCTCCCGTACTGGAGCGGAGCTGGGCACAAAAAAGCGGTTTGGGTTGGATCGGAAAGAATGGGAATCTGATCACCCGTAGCGGCGGATCCTTTTTCTTTATTGCTACATTGATCACCGACATTGATCTTGAACCCGATGATCCATTTGCGCGTGATTATTGCGGCACCTGTAATAAATGTGTGGAAAGTTGCCCAACGGAAGCCATTCTCCCGGATAAAACGATCAATGGCAGCCAATGTATTTCCTACTTCACCATTGAATTAAAGGATCAGTTGATACCGGAGGAAATGAAAGGAAAATTTGATAACTGGATGTTTGGTTGTGATACCTGTCAGGATGTTTGCCCCTGGAACCGGTTTTCTACCCCTACCCTGGAGGGCGCTTTTCATCCGCTGCCAGCAGTCCTGAATTTTACTTCGGCAGAATGGGAAGCGTTGAGCGAAGATGCTTTTAAAAACATCTTCCGTGACTCCCCACTGAAGCGGGCAAAATGGGAAGGGGTGAGGAGAAATTTGAGGTTTCTGAAAGGTTGAATGAACACATTGCTGAAAGCAGGATGAGGGCGGAATGTTATTGCACCCTAAAACACCCTGAACCCAAGCTTTATATCCACCCGGTTAAATTCATACTTGATCGAGCGGTTTGTTTTAATGGTCGTGGTTGTTGAAGGATCCCAAGTAGTCTCCACCCATTTTTCCGTCATGGTCTTTGAGGAATACCCCAGGGAAATACTGAATCCCTTTCCTGTTTTACTTTGCAATTGAACACCTATACCTCCCTGCAGGTACCTGCCATGTTCAAAGGTTGAAGGGGTGTAAAATTGGCCACCTCCAATCCAATCATAATAATAGAAGCGTTGAAATTCGGTAGGCCAGGCAAAATTAGCTCCGGCACCGGCGTATACGAAGGGGCGTTTTTTCTGATTCCCAAAAAAACGTTTTGCTTCCGCATAGAATGGAACCGATCTTTTTTCATAGAAATCTATTTCGGCGCTACCTCCAAATTGCCAGGGGCCCCATTCTACCCCGGAACTAAATCCTAATGCACCATCAACCGATTGTGTACCATTGAGCAAGGTGATCTGCGGTTGAAGATAAAAGGCTGATCTTTTTTGCCCAAAACCTGCTCCGGTAGCCAATAATATAAGGACAAGGACTAAGCCTGATGATTTTTTCATGTAGATTAGTTTTGAATGGTGAGTTTACTTTGGACAACAGGTGATGAGGGATTGTTATAGTTCACAAAATAGACCCCATCTTCAGCCACTACCAGGGCCAATCCCTGCAAGGCGATCACATCCAGCGGCAATAAGCCGGTCAGTGTTCCGAGATTTGTGATCTGCAAAGGATTGGAAGCATCCATGAACTTCAACCCTTCCGAACCGTCGCAGACCATGAGAATATTTCCATCCTTGGAAAGCCCTGAGGGAGATGATAACAGATATGTTTTCATCAAGACCGGCGAAGTAATATTTGTTATATCGACCACATCCAATTGATTCGAAAATCCACCACAGAAAGAACCTCCACGAAGGGTCACATAGGCATAGTTTCCATCGGCAATTACCGGGTCGCAGGAGCGGATATGTGATACCTGAGAAAGGAAGTTTGGTGCATTGGGATCGGATAACCCATAAACGTACATGCCAGTTTGCGAGCCTATAAAAAGTTTGTCCTGATAAGGAAATACGGTTTCAATATCGCCGCGGGGAAAATTTCTTGTAGCCATATAGGTGGGTGTAGCGGGTTGCGCCGTATTGAACACTTTCAGGTCTGAATGGCTTACTGTATATAACCGGTCATTGTAAAGTGCAAACCGTGCCAGGGAACCACCAATTCCATTAGTCACACCCGGATTGGAATTGGGTGACGCATAGCTGCTAAAGGCCTGGGCACTTAATACCCCCATATCAAAAAATACTTTGGCTCCACCGCCTTGTGACTGATAATCGCTTCGGATGGTCGTGTCTACCCTTACCCACTCTGTGATCACCAAGCTGGTATCTACCATATATCCCGCTTCATAAATGCGATGAGGGAAAACTCCTTCCTGATAATAGGCGAGCGTAACATTTGCAGGGTCAGAAATATCAATGCTCATCAGATCGGAATAACAATCTGCATAAAGGTAATTCCCCCGTACTGCAATATCTACGTTTCCGGGAATATGGATGAATCCTTTCTTGACCGGTGCAGCCGGATTGCTGAAATCAATCACGTGTACTCCTTTATTGTATTCGTTCAGGAAAAGGTAGTTGCCTTTGACAAATATCTTACCTGGAATACGTATCTCTTCATTGTTGTCATTCTTAATGGCTGCCTTTACTTCCGCGCGTGTGTGATATACCGGACGAAAGAAGGTGTATTTCTCCTCCATTTTATCCTTGATACAGGAACTAAGTAAGGTGGTAAGCGCCAACAGGGAAACGAGTATGTGTCGCATAAACAGGTTTTTGAAGTTGACAACACATTTATCCAATGCGTTGCATCTGATTATTTAAAAAGGAAACGTCAATTGTACTCCAGTGAAATGAGCGGCTTTTGGGTCACCAACCTCTTTTTTGTAAAAACTATGCAAGCCCGCCTGATAGGTTAACCCAATACCGAGGGGATGCCTGGATCCATTGAACAAACTTGTACCAAAGCCAAGCTGGAGTTGCCATTGGCTCTTTCGTACCTGGTCGCGGTCATCAAAATAACCATATCCTCCATATACAAGTCCACGGGCCTTGATGACCTGACCATACAGGAGTCCGGTTTCAAGTTGCAACGGCAGGTTTTTGCTTTTCCCGATCTTCCACATCATGGACATGGGTAATTCAAGTACCAGGTAACGGGAACGGAAGTTGGTGAATGTTCCTCCCCGATAGAATCCGGCCGATTGATCACTTAAGGAGAAATTTGGGCTGGCGGCACTATCGCGGTAGGCCCCTACCTGGCGATCATGACTATACTGAGCAAACCCGAGGCCTGTTTTAAAATAGTGCTTTGGTCCAACCGGGAATTGCCTGCCCACCATAAATCCAAATGAAAATGCAGCTTTGGGAAGTGTTTCGGAGATGATTGTCGCATTGGAATTACCGGTTCCGGTTCCGGGGCCGTTAAGATTTCCCGCAAATGCTTTTTCGGAGGTCCCTCCAAAAAGCGGATTAGCTATATTGTAACCCCCTGCCTTAACTGCGAATATCCATTTCGGAGACCGACGGGAGGAAGGCTTAACAATTGAAGGAGATTTGGCATCAAGCGTTTCCAGCCAATGAAATCCGGAGGAGAACCAACCATTTTTTAATGATTCAGGTTGAACTTTGATTAGGTTAGCGGGAGCTATACTACGTTTTACCTGATCTGTTATTTCCCGTATGGTGTTTCTTTCCAGGACAGGTTTTCCGGCTGAAATTTCTTCCGCTGAGGTAATAAATCCAACGCTTTCATTGACAGGTTCAGGATTGGTTACATTTTTATCTTTTAAAGGTTTATTGGTATTTGATCTCTTCCTTTCAATGGCTACTTCTGGTGAAGCGGTTATCTGTTTAGGGCCGGAAGAAAGTCCTGATGCATTTTTCCCAGTCTTTTCCTTTGGCATTGGTAAGGTGTTGGTTCCCGGGTCAACTGTCAGGTTCGAACTTTCCTGCTCTTTCTTTATCGCTTCTTTGACTGTTGCGGGCTGTACGGTGGTCAGTTCGGAGGATGCGTTTGAGTCCGGTCTATTCAAGAGAAAATAGGTGGCCATCGCTCCTCCCAACAGGAAGGGAAACAACCAGAAAAGAAAACGCCGACGCTTTCTCTCCCGGATCTTTTCCTCCACGATCAGCCATACATCATCGGAGGGAGGAAGCTTGAACCCCTCCATCTCTTCCTGTACTCTTTTTTCAAAATTATTGGTCGGCATACGATCCGGTTTTAAAATTGATCTGATTTTTTCTTTCCAGCCAGGCGATCAGCAGGCTTCTGGCCCGTGCGTATTGTGATCGGGATGTGCCTTCATGGATACCCAGCAATTTCCCGATCTCAACATGTGTATATCCCTCTACGGCATAAAGGTTAAATATGGTCTGGTATCCCAGGGGCAATTGGCGGATCAGTTCCGCCAGTTCCTTTCCGCTTACACGCCATTCAGGGTCTTCATCAGATACCGGATGAAGACCTTCGTTTTCGAAAGAAAGTTCTTGCCGGTAATGTCTGTTCTTCTTGAGGTAATTAAGTGCCGTGGTCACCATGATTCGCCTTACCCAGGCGCCCAATTCCCCATCAAACCGGTATTGATCCAGGTGATGGAACACTTTAACAAAGCCTTCCTGCAGGATATCCTCCGCATCAGTAATGGACTTGGTATAACGATAGCACAGACCCAACATACTTTCAGCGTAACGCTCATAAAGCAGTCGTTGGGCCTCAGGCTTTCGCCGAAGGCATTCTTTTACCAGTTTCCTTTCATCCATGGATTTTCAATAAAAACACACCCCTGGGTGGGAATTATTGATGATTGATTGCTGATTATTAATTTAGATTCAAATAGGTGACAACGCGCTTCTCTTGTTCGTTGCACCCAAAGGTCCCTATTTTTTAGTTCGTTGAAAATGAATGAGTAATTTTGACTATGCAGTCGATCTCCGAAAGGGATGGCCGTTTTCTGTGGCATCCCTACACCCAGCACCGCCTTGCGGCACCTTTTATTCCTATCACCCGGGCCAGGGGTTCTTATCTCTTCGATGAGTCGGGAAACCCCTTGCTGGATGCGATCAGCAGTTGGTGGACCACCCTGCATGGTCATGGACACCCGCATATCGCCCAAAAGATCCATGAACAAGCCTTAAATCTGGAGCATGTCATCTTTGCCGGGTTTACGCATGAACCGGCGGTTAATCTTGCCGAACGCCTTATGCCGCTCCTTCCCGGGAATATGAACCGTCTCTTTTTTTCCGATAATGGTTCTACAGCAGTGGAAGTAGCCTTGAAAATGGCGATCCAGTTCCACCAGAATCAGGGTCGTCCAAAAAGAAATAAAATCCTGGCACTTCAACATGCCTACCATGGAGACACATTCGGAGCCATGAGTGTGAGTGAACGCGGCTTATTTACCCAGCCTTTCAATGGGCATTTATTTCCAGTGGAATTCGTGGATATACCGACCGAAGATGATGAATCCTGGAAACTCCCCTCCCTATCCTGGGAAGAGATCGCCTGTATCATTTACGAACCTGTAGTACAGGGAGCCGGGGGAATGCGGATGTATCATTTGCCCTCACTGGAAAAGCTCCTTAATCACTGCCGGGAACAGGGAATACTTTTGATCGCAGATGAAGTGATGACAGGATTTGGCCGAACAGGAACCCTCTTTGCCAGTGAACAGATTCAGGTTTTACCCGATATCGTTTGTATGTCAAAAGGGTTGACTGGTGGTACATTACCTATGGCTCTCACCGCCTGCCGGGAATTTATCTATGAGGCCTTTCTGCAGGAAGACAGGCTGAAGACCTTTTTCCATGGCCATTCCTTTACCGCCAATCCCATTGGTTGCGCCGCAGCGTTGGCTAGTCTGGACCTGCTGCAAGATGCCGCATGCCAGGACCAGATAAAAATGATCGCAACCCGTCACCGCCAAAAAGTGGAGCAATGGAAGTCAGAAGGACGGTTTCTACAACCACGATGTGCCGGTACCATTCTGGCCTTTGAGGTAGAAGACAAAGAGAACAATTATCTTAATACGCGTAAGGAAGCGATCATGCAAATGGCACTAAAAAAGGGGGTGCTTTTGCGCCCCCTTGGAAATACGGTTTATTGTATGCCTCCCTATTCAACGAACCAGGAAGAGCTTGATCTGATCTACCGGGTCATGGAAATGATCTGAACGATCATTTGATCATGACACTGGCCTGATTGTCACCCCAGTTGATCGTCATCTTTCCGTTCTTGTCGATCGTGTAAGTGAGTTTCTCCGAAAAAGTTCCCTTCTCGGTCTTTGCCGGAATACGCGCCACATCATCAGCCTCTTTATAACTATAGGCACCCCATTGATCCCAGGTTTTGTTGAAAATAAAAGTCCAGGCTCCATTGTCTCCTACGATTACAAAGAATCCATATTTACCGGCCTTTAAAGCCTGGCCTTCGATTGTAAGGTCTTTGTCCGTTTCAAATACAGTGGCTTTATTGGCACCGGCCCTCCACACCTTTCCTGACATGGGTTCCAGGTTATCGCCGATGGTCCTTCCCTTTACAGATGGCTGTCCATAACTCACGGTTACAGTAGCTCCATTATCCAGTGTTTGTTTGGCTGTAGCGGCCGGACTGGCAGGCGGATTGCCTTGTCCACAGGCGACCAGACTAATACTGGCAGCAACAAATAAAGAAAATAGTGATTTCATGGTTTTAAATTTTATTAAAATTAGTGAATTTAGATTTACTGAAAAGAACAAGAGAACTTATAAGCATTCCTGATTATAGATTATTGTTTCTTTCCAATGCTGAAACTATGTTTACTTCATAAAGGCAATAATCAATACATAACAACCCCTGCTATTCAGATATCTCCTTCAATCGCGCCAACCCCTTTTCCATTTGTACACCATAAAGGCTTTCATAAAACAGGCTGGAGAATTTCTCCCAGGGATACCAACCGAGTTTAAAATCCATATACCATTGAACAGTCAAAGAATCCTGTTGGCCAATATGCATCAGTTTCCATCCGCTTTCCAGCGACTTGCCGCTTTCAGAACGCATGGTACTGAGAATTTGTTCAGATGTACGCTCGGTAATGCGAATGCCTGTTCCTTTGATATGGAGGGAATCTGATCCGAAAAAGGAAGGTGTCTCGCCTGATTCAGAAAGAATGGGATACCAGGAAGGCCATTCTTTCAGGACTGCAATCCGCTGATAGACGCTATCCGTTGGCGCAGCAATATTAACAGCCTTGGATATGCGCAAATGACCCGGAATAAAAAGGGAGATCACGGTAGCCAGTAAAAAAAAGGCAAGGAGACTGACAAAGGCAAGTTTGATGAGTTTCATATTGTTATTCCCAGCGGAAAACTTTTATGGCCAGAAAATAGATCGCTATACCCCAAATACCCAGGATTCCGATCTGTTTCCAACAAGCGGACAAATGGGCCCCTTCAAACGCGACATTTCGCATGGCATCGTTCAGGTGCTTGAGCGGGAGAATATCAGCGATCGTTTTTAACCAGGTTGGAAATGCATCTGTTGTGAAAAAAGTTCCTCCCAGCAAAAACTGTGGCAAGGTAATGAGGTTGGCAAACGGAGGGATCACACTTTCATTCTTCGCGAGGCCACTGACCACAAAACCAAATCCCATGAACACGATCAACCCGATCAGGCTGAGTACCATCAGTTCCAAAAATGTAACAAACCCGTTAACCAGGGTAAAATTAAAGGCATAATGTCCGATGAGCAGGATGACCACCGCGGTGATCAATCCAAACAATACACGGCTGATTCCCTCTCCCAGTACGATATAGGTACGGTTGATGGGTGTGGCAAAAAAACGTTTCAGCACCAGGGTTTGCCGAAGATTAAAAAAGATAAAAGCCACACCAAAAACACCCGCACTCAGCAAGGAGAACCCTAATTGACCGGGCAGAATAAAATCAATGGTGCGGTAAATGCGACCGGGAATCTTTGTCACTTCATTACTGATCGTAGCGACAGTAGGCACATTTCCCAGTTCTTGTTTATCGAGTGTTTTGACCACACTTTCAAGTAAAGACCTCAGGACTTGTATATTCTGGGGGTTGACTGCATCGGATGTTTCAAGATGGATAATATAGGCAGGAGAAGCCTGTACCTTGTTCTTTTCAATACGCACGATCGCTGTCATCCGGCCCTTTTCAAGATCTTCTCTAAGCGAAGCTGTATCCTTTTCTACAATGGTGATCCCCTGCCAGCTTTTGATCGCATAGTATAATTTGCTGGTGGTGTCGCTCTTTGGTGAAAGGGCGATACGTACGGAAATGCGCCCACTGCTTCCCAGGAATCCAAACACCAGGATAAAAACAAGGGGGAATACAAAACTGAATACCACGGCAGAGGGGCTGCGAAAGATGGCTTTCAGACTGGCCCTCGTGATGGCCAGCATGGCCTTTACCTGATTGTATGGTTTCTTCATGATAAGTTAGGGGGACAAAGGTATTGGTTATACGGATTACTCAAACCGGAATTGAAAAGGGATCCTTGCCTGTGGTGTATTGGTCAATTCATTGACCTTTCTCCATTCAACAAAGAGTTGCCAGTTGGTGGCCCCCAATTCTTCCTTCATTTTTTCCTCCAAACCTGTTTGTGGTGCGGCACCCAGCATGCGGTTGAACCAGGACGAAGGTTCGGGATATTCTTTAACCCTGTACTCTTTAAGTTTGGCCATGCTGGCCGCCGCGTCCACGGCATCCTGAATGCCTCCAAACCGGTCAATCAAACCGACCTTTTTCGCAGTACCCCCACTCCATACCCTTCCCTGGGCTATGGTTTCTACGTATGCGGTATCCTTCTTTCGACCATCGGCAACACGCTCTTTAAAATGCCGGTATATCTGTTCCACTTCCGATTGGATCAATCTTTTTTCAGTCTCATTCATATTGCGGGTAACCGAAGGCATGTCCGCATAGGGACTGGTCTTTACCCTGTCAAAACTGACACCCAGTTTATCTTTAAAGAACCCTTCCATACCCGGAATGATGCTAAACACACCAATAGATCCAGTCAGGGTCATTGGGCTGGAAAAGATGCTGTCGGCCGCACAGGAGATATAATATCCCCCCGAAGCCGCTACATCACCAAAGCTGACGATCACCGGTTTTTCCTTTTTGGCCAACTGTACCTCCCGCCAGATCAATTCACTGGCCATGGTGCTACCGCCACCTGAATTTACCCGAAGCACAATGGCTTTTATATTCTTATCCAGACGGGCTTTGCGGATCAATTGCTGATAAGATTCTCCTCCAATATTCTCATCATTCCCTTTCCCGTCTACAATATCCCCTTCGGCATAGATCAGCGCGATCCGGTCACCTTTAAACGTTTTATATCCGCCGGCTTTGTAGTATTTGTTGATGGTGACCAATTCCAGCTTGTCATATTTACCTAATCCCAATCTTGCTTTGACAGAATCCCTGACCTCGTCATCATGCATCAGGCCATCTACCAAATTTCTTTTTACCGCATCCTCCGGATAACGGATCAGACCTGAGTCAGCCCATTGCCGAAGTTGAATGGTATCCAGGTTGCGGGCATCTGCCACCCGCGAAAGGAAAAGGCCATTTAGTTCCTCCAGCCAGGTAAGGGTTTGAAGGCGGTTCTCCTCCGACATTTTCTCCAGCCGAAACGGTTCTGTCGCACTCTTGAATTTTCCGGCATAGAATACCTGGGCCTGTATATTCAACTTGTCCAGGGTTCCTTTAAAAAAAGCGTATTCCACAGAGAAACCTGACCATTGAAAATCACCCTGCGGGTGTACAAAAATATCATCGGCCACACAAGCCACATGATAGGCCCGTTGGGTCATGCGGTCGCCATAGGCTACTACAAACTTGCGGCTTTCCCGAAAATCAGCCAGGGCTTCCCGGATCTCTTCACTTCCTGCAAATCCATTGGCGTTATTATTGGCTTTAATAAAGATGCCCCGGATCGATTTGTCTTCCTTGGCCTTTTTGATCAATCGGAGCACATCATACAGTCCAGGTACATCCAGGTCATCATCACTCGAAAAAGCAGAAAGGGGGTTCTCCCTGGCCTGCTCACGAAAAGATTGGGACAGGTCAAGCAACAAAACCGACCCATCTGCCACCACCGGTTTGCTTTCACTGGTCAATCCTCCGATCACCGCAGCCAAAAGAAAGAATACGATCAGGGAAAAAACAACGAGCGCCAAAAGGGAGGCAAAAAATACCTTGAAGAAACTCCGCATAAAACCAAAAATTAGATTCCATCAAAAATAAAGATATTTGAAGCGATCCATCCTGTTTGTTATGAATAAGGCATACCTACTTATAGGCGGCAATTTAGGTGACCGGGAAGGAAACCTGTCCCGGGCCCGGTTGGAGCTGGAGGCCCAGGCGGGCACCATCGCCTCGGCCTCAGGTCTGTATGCCACAGCCGCCTGGGGAAACACGGAGCAGCCAGATTTTCTGAACCAGGCCCTGGAATTACATACAACCCTTAATGCAAGGCAACTTATCCGACGGATCCTGAAGATCGAAAAACAAATGGGACGTATCCGGGCAGAGAAATTTGGGCCCCGGATCATTGATATTGACATCCTGCTTTTCAATGAAGAGGTACATGATATCCCCTTCCTGAAGGTACCCCACCCGGAACTCCCCAACCGCCGGTTTGCCCTGGTACCACTGGCAGCCATCGCACCACATAATCTTCACCCCCTTTCTGGAAATACTGTAGCCGATCTGTTGGATCGCTGCACCGACCAGGGAGCAGTAAAATTGGTTAGCTTAGCGACATGAACTATCATTTCATCACGATAGAAGGAAATATTGGAGCCGGTAAAACAACGCTTGCACACCTGCTCAGCCGGCACTTCAACGCCCGGTTGGTATTGGAGGAATTTGCCGACAACCCTTTTCTGCCAAAATTTTATGAGAACCCCAGGCAATTTGCTTTTCCCCTCGAACTTTTTTTCATGGCCGAACGGTACAAGCAATTAAAAGACCTTATTCAACAAAAAGACCTGTTTCAGAATATCACCATCTCGGATTACCTCTTTACCAAATGCCTTCTTTTTGCCAAAGTCAACCTGCCCGAAGATGAATTCAGATTGTATCAACGACTATTTGAGATCATTCACCAACAATTATTGCAACCGGATATCCTGATCTATCTGCATGCCCCCGTTCAAAAACTTCAACAGAATATCAGGAAAAGAAACCGCTCTTACGAACAAACCATTTCCGATAATTACCTGTTCAGTTTGCAGGAAACTTATACCCACTATATCCGGCAACACAATATCCGGACACTCTTTATTGATGTCAGCAATGCTGATTTTCTGGGCAATGAAAAACATTTACAAACCATCATTCAGGCGCTTGACCATGATTATGACCATGGCCAGCACTTTATAACCCTGCCCTAACCCCAGTGCGGCGAATCCCTTCCTATATAATCAACCGGGAGTTCACCCTTTTTATCCTTGTCCGGATACTCTTTATTGCCGGATTAAGGATGACACCGGTACTCATGGGTTGGCAGTTATATGAGATCACCGGTAGTAAACTGGCCCTGGGCATGCTTGGACTGAGTGAAGTGATCCCTGCCATCCTGCTTGCCCTGCCAGCCGGCGTGCGAGTGGATCATAGCAATAAACACCGCCTCATTACCTTTTGTATTGCCGGCTATCTGTTCCTGATGCTGGCCCTTCTCTATCTTAGTTCGAAATGGTCTCCTATCACTGGTTCCCGGTTCTGGATGGAATGGAGCATTTACCTTGTCTTTTTTGGCACAGGTGTCATACGCGCCTATAGTTCCCCGGCCTTGAATTCATTTTTGGCCCAGCTTGTTCCGGCGCAAGCACTGGTCAAAGCCGTTTCGATCAATAGCATGACCTGGTTGGTGGCGGCTGTGGCTGGGCCTGCCCTGGGAGGTTTGCTCCTTGGCTATACCGGCATCACTGTTGCTCTTACAGTCAGTTCAGCATTATTGGTAATGGCCCTGATCCTCTTTGGTTTTATTGCGCCTAAGCCGGTGAGTTGGAAAAAAGGGACCACCAGTACCTGGGATGGAGTTACAGAAGGATTGCGTTTTGTGATGGGGCAAAAGGCGCTCCTGAGCGCCCTTACCATTGATATGTTTGCCGTATTGTTTGGCGGAGCCGTTGCCTTGCTCCCTGTTTTCGCTAAAGATATCCTTCAGGCGGGGCCCATAGCACTTGGATGGTTGATGGCGGCTACTTATCTCGGCAACTTTGTCGCCATCGCCTGGCTCACCGCACATCCACTAAAAGGAAAACAAGGACGGACCTTGATCTACTCCGTTGGTGGGTTTGGAATAAGCATCCTTTTGTTTGCCTTGTCAGAAAATGTGTGGTTGAGTTTTATAGCCCTCTTTGTGGGAGGTTTGTTTGATGGGGTAAGTGTCATTATCCGTGGTACAATTGTTCAACTTTTTGTACCAGATGAAATGAGAGGAAGGGTTTCTTCAGTAAACTCCATTTTTGTCAATTCCAGTAATGAACTGGGGCAGTTTGAAAGCGGGGTTACGGCCTCATTGATGGGAACTGTCCCTGCTGTTTTATTTGGTGGTACAATGACCTTGCTGGTGGTGGTAGTATCGTGGTTTAAGGCACCGAAGTTGCGGGAGTTTGAGTATTGAGGGAAGAAGGAATATTCCTTATTTCTTATTTTCCATCAACTTTTCAAGTACCAGGAAAGTGATCGCACAAAACTCCACATTTTTTAATGTCAATTGTTTTCTTTTCAACAATACGTCTTCATCGGTATAGGGGAAACGGGCACAATCGGAGGGGCGTACATCGTAAATGGAACAAAAATTATCTGTCCCTAAAAATGGGCAGGGGGCCGATTTGACCACAAAATCTCCTTCTTCATCTACGCGTAAGTAATTATCAATAAATACACTTTCCCTTTGTCCGAGGTGACGACTGATGCGTTTGATATCCGGGGTTTTGAACCGGGGAGAGTACGATTTACAACAACGGGCACAGGCCAGGCAATCTACTTTGGCCGTGGCTTCTTCGTGGATATCCAGTAATTCACGCAGGACCTTTGTGCGGTCGGCCCGGTTCAGAAAGCGCTCGTAGGCCTTTTTTTGCTCAGCGGCCTTTTTTTCCCAATTTTCCGGCAAGGAGTGCATGGTGCAAAGAAAGCGAAAAAGGCTTCCAGAATACACAAATTATACAAGACATGGAAAATCTCCCGGTACAATGCTAAATTTGCACAACTTTTTTTTATCGTATGAACCTCTTTGAACTACAGCAAACCGAATTCAGGTCCAGGCACATTGGACCGGGGGAGAAAGACAGCCAGGAAATGCTTCGTACCATCGGAGAACCCTCGCTTGAATCCCTGATCAGCAAGACTGTACCGGCAGGTATCCGGATGGAGAAGGCCCTTGACCTGCCGCCTGCGATGAGTGAGAATGATTACCTCCGCCATATTCATGAGGTATCTCTGAAAAATAAATTGTTTAAGAATTATATAGGCCAGGGTTATTATGATACCATCACCCCGCCGGTCATTCTCCGGAATATTTTTGAAAACCCGGGATGGTACACCCAATACACACCTTATCAGGCCGAGATCGCCCAGGGTCGGCTGGAAAGTTTGTTGAACTTTCAGACCATGGTAAGTGACCTGACGGGGCTCCCCATTGCCAATGCTTCCCTGTTGGATGAGGCAACGGCCGCTGCGGAGGCCATGACCATGTTCTTTAACATGCTCAACAAACAGGATCATATTGAGCGTCCACGGTTCTTTGTAGACAAGGAAATTTTCCCGCAAACAAAAGATGTACTTTATACTCGTGCCCTTCCTGTTGGTATAGAACTGACTGAAGGCGATTACAAACAGGCCGGAATTGATGCCAGCTATTTTGGCGCCATCCTGCAATACCCCAACGACAAAGGCTCGATTGAAGACTACCGGCCCTTTATTGAGAAAGTGCACGCGGCCGGTGGCTATGTTGTCATGGCCACGGATCTATTGGCGCTTACCCTGCTTACCCCTCCGGGAGAGTTGGGAGCAGATTGCGCGGTAGGATCCGCCCAGCGATTTGGAGTGCCACTTGGATTTGGAGGACCACATGCCGCTTTCTTCTCCGCCAAAGACGATTTTAAACGCAATATCCCCGGACGTATCATTGGTGTGAGTGTAGATGCTCAGGGCCATCGGGCGCTGCGTATGGCCTTGCAAACCCGGGAACAACATATTAAACGGGAAAAAGCCACCTCCAATATTTGTACGGCCCAGGCCCTGCTCGCGAATATGGCGGCCATGTATGCTGTCTTTCACGGTCCGGAGGGATTGAAACAGATCGCCAAACGCGTGGCCCTGCTCACCCAGGTCGCTGCGGAAAGTATTGAGGAAAGGGGATTTGACCTGGTATCTGATACTTTCTTTGACACTTTCACGGTAAGGACCAATCAACAAGCTGCTATCCGTGAAAAGGCCGAGCGCCAGCAGATCAACCTTCGGTATATGGGGAAAGACCTGATCGGTATTTCCCTTGATGAGACCACCAATGTGGCCGATCTATTTGACCTGATCAACTGTTTTGAAAATGATACCGATCCGGTAGCTTTTGAGATCGCCGAAGAGATCACCCTGGACCATATTCCAACCTCATTGACCCGGACTTCCCCCTATCTTTCGCATCCCGTTTTCAATAACCATCACAGCGAAAGCCAGATGATGCGTTATATAAAAACGCTGGAGAACCGCGACCTATCGCTGAACCATTCGATGATCTCCCTGGGAAGCTGTACGATGAAATTGAATGCCGCTTCGGAAATGATGCCGTTGAGCCTTCCGGGTTGGAGCAAAATACACCCTTTCGCCCCTGCTGACCAAACAGAGGGTTACAAAAAGATCGTAGATGAGTTAAGTGAATACCTCTGCCAGATCACTGCTTTTGATGCCTGTAGCCTGCAACCAAACAGCGGGGCCCAGGGCGAATATGCAGGACTGCTTACCATACGCTCCTTCCATGAAGCCAATGGTGACCATCACCGCAAAGTGATGCTTATCCCTATTTCTGCACACGGTACCAACCCCGCTTCAGCCGTGATGGCGGGTATGAAAGTGGTCGTGGTAAAAGCATTGGATAACGGATATATTGATGTAGATGACCTGAAAGCCAAGGCCGACCAATATGCTCACGAGTTGGCGGGGATCATGATTACCTACCCCAGCACCTATGGCGTGTATGAAGAAACCGTAAAAGAAATTACCCGCATCATCCACGAACATGGCGGACAGGTATACATGGATGGCGCCAATATGAATGCCCAGGTAGGTCTTACTGCACCGGGATTGATCGGCGCAGATGTTTGTCACCTCAACCTGCATAAGACCTTTGCCATTCCCCATGGAGGCGGTGGCCCCGGCATGGGACCCATTTGCGTTAAAAAACACCTGGCGCCCCATTTGCCCGGACATGTCAATAACAGCCAGGATGCACGAACCGGTGCCGTCAGTGCAGCTCCTTATGGCTCAGCCTCTATCCTCCTGATCTCTTATGGATATATCCGGATGCTGGGCAGCGAAGGAGTAAAAGCAGCCACAGAATATGCGATACTGAATGCCAACTATATGCGGGCTAAACTGGAGAAGGATTTTGATATCCTCTATACGGGCTCTCAAAATACCTGCGCCCATGAATTCATTGTGGACCTCCGGCCATTTAAAAAATCCGCAGAGATCGAGGCAGAAGATATAGCCAAACGTTTGATGGACTATGGCTTCCATGCCCCTACCATGAGTTTCCCCGTACCCGGCACCATCATGATCGAGCCAACAGAAAGCGAAGACAAAGGGGAACTCGACCGTTTCTGTCAGGCCTTGCTCCAGATCCGCCAGGAAATACGCGAGATCGAAGAAGGCAAGTCTGATAAAAAGGATAATGCGTTGAAAAATGCGCCACATACGGCCGCAGTAAGTACTTCAACAGAATGGAACCACGCTTATAGCCGTGAGCAAGCGGCCTTTCCACTTCCTTACGTGAGACTGAATAAGTTCTGGCCATTTGTGGGTCGTGTGAATAACACCTATGGCGACCGAAACCTGGTTTGTACCTGCGAACCAGTGAGTAGTTATGTTGAAACTGAATAAATTTATACGATAAAAAAAATCTTAATTTGATCTTGGTCAATAGTTAAAAAATACTAACTTCATTGCCTTATTTTCATAAGATAAGGTTTAATGGTTGACCCCGCTATTCTTAGCGGGGTCATTATTTTTCTATATTATGGAAAATGGACTGTCATTGAAAATGGACAAGGATTTGAAAAAAAACTTGCTTTTTATATGATTCAAATTTCTTTATCTTTAACTTGAATTTTCATAGGATAAGGTTTAATGGTTTGCCCCCGCTATTCTTAGCGGGGACATTTTTTTATAGGGCCATGGCCATATCGTGTGGTTTTTCCAGGTTTGTAGCAAACTGAGCCCTGACCCGGCATCCCTGACCAGGTGCGGAATGAATATCCATGGTGCCTTGATAGGCCAGAAGCCGGCTTTGCATGTTTCGCAGCCCAACCCCGGATTTTGTATCCGCAGGGTCAAAACCCTTACCATTGTCGCTGATCTCTAAGGTGACCAGATTCCCTTCAAAACGCAGGTGTACAGATACTTTGGTGGCTGAAGCATATTTGGTGATATTATTTAATTGCTCCTGAATGATCCGGTAGATCATCAATTTATGTTCATTTTCAAGAACGCCTTCTTCCAATCCTTCCTCTTTCCACTCAAATTCAAAGGTGCTTACCCGGTTGATATTGGCTACCAGGTTTTGAACGGATTTGGCAAGACTCATCTTGCTAAAGACAGGGGATTGAATGCTGGCGGACAGTTGACGAATCTCCGTAATGGAATCAGTCACCAACTGGGTAGTTTCAGGCAACAGGTTTTCGCGATGTTCCGGAAACTTGGCCATATCCATCAGGTACATTTTGGCAACAGAAAGTAGCTGGCAAACATTATCATGAAGTTCGCCCGCCCAGCGGTTTCTTTCATTCTCCTGCGCTTTGATGATGGTTCGGGTCATCGTCCGCTTATACTTCAACTGTTGTTTGTAATGTTCTATTTGCAGATTTCTTAATTCGCTCACATCCTGAACTGCTCCGATCAACCGCACAGGTTTACCCGAAGACTGACGGATCAGGTAGGAACTGAAAATAACTGTATAATACTTATTATCCTCGCCCCGCAACCGCAACTCCGCTTGCCAGGATATCCGGTTCGAGATCAGCAAGGTCCTGTAGCCCTCCGAAATACGTCCCACATCTTCCGGGTGAATACGCGAGCGATAAGTGGCCCAGAAATTAGGAATAGGTTGATCCGTACAAGGAACAAAGAATTGCATCTTCTCATTTACCAAGGCACTGTCGGTTTGAAAATCATAATCCAGAATTCCTTCGCGGGCAGCTTCATTCAGGGCTTTGAATTTGCGTTCCAGTTTCTCATTATGCTGGAATGACGATTCCAGGTTGCGGTTAAAACGCTCCCCCAAAAAATATATAAGGGCGGCCGAAGCCAATACAAAAAAAATGCCTTTGCTGGCCTGGATCCTGTCCAGCATTTCGGCATTTTGTCCGGATATCCGCAAGGCGATCGAATCGCCCACCAGTATCCATAGCACACTCACCGAGAGGTAAACCAGCGCCAGTTTACCAGAAGGTGAGATCGTTGGCATGTTAATTCTCATAGTAAATAAAAATGGTGGAGTCCAAATTAGACAAAGGCATACCCTTAATAGGTGATACTATACATAAGAGTTTCTGAGCCTTGTCACCTATAAGGTCATGCCAATGTCATGGGTAAGGGATTCTACTTATGGGAGGTGATGGGGAAATATTAGTTCAAGTTTATCTGCCTGTCCTTCGGATACTTCACGCTATACGCAAAACGGATTTTTCTCGATTCACCGGGGGCAAGTTCAAGTTTCCAGGTCAATACTCCGACATCTTTGTTGTTCATTGCTCCACCATCTTCTTCCAATTCAACTTCAATATCTTTCAGGGTAGAAAGGGGATACTGATCTTTTAACATCATGCGAACGGTATCTTTCTTATTATTCTTTACGGTCAGTTCATAGGTGATCTTCTGAAGTTTGTTGCTGCCCAAAAATTTCACACTGCTAAAGTCTGCCAGTTTTTCTTTTTTCACCACTACCCGTTTGTCCCTGCCCAAGGTAAGGTTCAGGGTATCTTGGGTGGAATTGGGATCGATAAAAGATTTACCTACATAGGTTCCTTCAAATATGATATTCGCTTCCCCCGGCATCAGGTTGAGTTTCTCCCAATCCGCCACCTCTGCCAGCAGATAGGAATCTTTGTCCAGCCTTGGCACGCTGTAATACTTGTAAAAGGTGGCCAACTCATATTGAGTGAGGGTAGCCGTTTGCTCCTTTCCATTGGAAGGGATATCAAAGGGCATATCAATATCAAAGGAAACATTCAGTTCATTGTTGGAAACGGTTACATAATCCTCCAACCCGTCTTTGAGCGTTACCAACACGACTCCGTTATTGCCTCTGGTACCGTAAAGAGAAGTGGCTGCTGCATCCTTAAGGATATCCACTGACTTGATGGTGGAAGGATCAATTTTTGCAAATTCGTCAGCCGACATAGGGGTTCCATTGACAACATACAAGGGAATATTATAATCACTCAGGGAAGCTGCACCTCGAATTTTGATATCTGATACGGCACCCGGTACACCCATGGTATTACTTTCACTGGAATATCCCTGTATCCGGTTGCTCATCAACCGACGGTCCATCACAGCCACCGGGTTTATATACCCCAGGAACCAGGATTGCAGAACGGGTGCATTCCCCCATTGATTGGGCAGGGAACTGGAAAGGGATAGTTTGACCTTTTTCCAATCCATTCCGGTGGTTTGTACCATCTTGGCCTTATAGATCAATTTCATGGGTTTTTTTATATCATCCACCCGCACGTCATAGGTTGGTGTCCAGTAGGCATTGGGGGTGATATAGGAAACATTGAAATCGAAGTTCCCGGCCATAGCTGAATGAACCGTTATATGCAGCCTTCCGGTTGTACGTGCATTCTTTTTCTCTTCCTCATGTACCTGCGCCTGTAATTGGCTCTTTATCTTCCCCCATTTTTGTTCCTGTGTTTGCAGGCTCAGGAGATCATTCTTTATACCCACGATCTTTTTCTCGTAGTATTCCATCAGCTTGGCCAATTCTGCCACGGTCAGCCCTTGCTGGCCTTTGATGTCTTTATTGGACCGCAACACTTCCAGCAGGTCTTCGGCAATACCCTTCCTGAGTTTGATCTGCTCCAGGTTCTTATCTACCGCTTCTATTGAATCGGTCAGGTATTTGATGCGGGCACTAACCTCCGGCACGGTCAGGTGGTCGGTGGTAAATTCCACCGCCAGAATGGTGACCCCGGCCGGGCAACTGACCTGCACACTGTTGATATCAAGGGTATTACTCATGTTACCCAGCATCAGGTCATTATGTCCTTGTATCAATTGAACCCCAGCAAAGTGGTTCAGTTCTGCTCCGCTTCGGTAAATGGTAGCTGATTTGAGCTCTGTGCCCACGATCCTGGGATCATTACCCGCTTGTACCATATTCACTGTTAAGAATATGCCAATGAAAAGACTGATTATCTTCTTCATAAAAGGTTTTTTTAACGGATGCGGATTGGAGGCTTTTTACACATGCAGGTTGGAGTTTTGCCCTTTTTACCAGAAATATCAAGACAACCATATTCCATATTATTTCGTTAAATTGAATACCCAACCAAAAACGAAACGATCATGGACCAACGCATTATCCACCTCTACGATGAATACACCCATAAACCGCTTAGCCGCCAGGATTTTTTAAAAAGGCTCACGCTTCTTGCCGGGAGCACAGCTGCGGCAATGGCGCTGCTGCCCTTGTTGGAAAACAACTATGCCAAAGCCGCGGTCACGACACAGGATGACCTTTTCACCGAATACATAAAATATCCGGGTGTGCCGAATGAAATGACGGCTTATATAGCCCGGCCAAAAGAAGAGAAGAAATACCCGGCCATTATTGTCATTCACGAAAACCGTGGGCTGAACGCCCATATTGAAGACGTGGCCCGTCGGGCAGCGCGTGCCGGTTATCTGGCCATAGCCCCCAACGCACTATCAGCGCTGGGTAAAACTTTTGCCAATGAAGACGAGGCCCGTACCGCTTTCCGCGACCTGAAAGCCGAAGACAATCTCCAGAACTTTATTGCCGGCTACAACTACCTTTCCTCCAGAAAGGATTATAATGGCAAGGCTGGTTGTGTAGGTTTTTGCTGGGGAGGTGGAATGTCAAACGACCTCGCGGTCAATTTACCCGAATTAAAGGCAGCGGTTGCTTTTTATGGCCGTCAGGCAAACGCGACGGATGTACCAAAAATAAAAGCAGCTGTACAATTGCATTACGCCGGATTGGATGAACGGATCAACCAAGGTATCCCTGCCTATGAAGCGGCACTCAAGCAACATGGCACCCGTTACGAATTATATATGTACGATAATGTTAACCATGCCTTCCACAACGATACGGCCGGCGCAAGGTATAATGAAGAAGCAGCCAAACTGGCCTGGGGACGTACCATCGAGTTTTTTGGAAAATATGTAAAATAGAAATCCGGTTTACCGTCCGGTAAACCGATTGACCAGATCGATCACCTTTTTCCCATCAGCGGTTTCAAAACGGTACCTGACAAGATATTTTTTATTATTCGGGTCCTGAGGAACCATCGGCACTGTGACCAGGATATTCACTTTGTCTTTCTCCTGGCTATTGGTGAGAGGAACGTAATGACCGATCGATTTAGCGGGTAATTTCTCTTCCCCTTTTTCATCATAGATCCAGACCTGCCATTTTCCATTCTTTCCTTCTTCCGGTGTCAGGCTTTTTATCTCCGGAATGCGAATGGAATGATAGAGTGATTTGGGGAAATAAAGGCTATCCATAAAAGTTTCGGGTGTGCCAAATGTTACCCCGGTCGCGATCACCTCATATCCTTTGAAAGATTGCGCTCCAGTGGTCACCGATGTCTGGTCAAGGGGCAGACCGGATTCAACGATCTGCACCGGAAATATCATGCGAAGTTTGCTTTTACTTTTCAGGTCAAAAAATGTGATATAAAGTGTACACTTGTCTCCCGCCTTTGTTTTTTCATTAAAGCCCAGGCTAAGCTTAAGTGATTTTAAACTAAACTCATCCATCCCGATACCGGCCTGGTTGCCAAACATATTCGGAGCATAACCCAGTGTATCTTTTTTCTCGCCAAGTATCAGCACTTCCAATCCTGGATAGGCGCGGCCTTCCGCATCCTTCTTAAATCCGGTGGGCTCTTTGAGTTCGATCTTGAATTCTGTTTGGATAGGTAAACGGTTGCTCGTCCAGGTTTGCCCGTCGAGACTAACCTCAATACGCGTTGCATTCAACCCCTCTTTGAAATACCGTATTCCGGTAAATGGAAGCACCCCAAATTCCTGGGCCAGGCTAATAAAGGGCGATAAGAAAAAAAGGGAAAGGGCTATCAGGAGATGAAAAGGATTGCGCATCCGGAAATTTTTATTGAAAGTATAATGAATTCGTGGCAATGCCAATACCCGGGAGCGGGTATTGCCTATCTTTAAGGCTTCATGCTGTTAAAAGATTATTATCAGATACTTGGTTTAGAACCTGGCGCTGGGGCGAAAGAGATCAAACAGGCCTACCGGCAACTCGCCCATAAATTTCATCCCGATAAATCGGGCGAGGACAGGTATGCCCAGGCCCGGTACCTGGAGATCAAAGAAGCCTATGAAACACTGATCAACCCTGCCCGAAAAGAAGCCTATCTTCAGCAACGCTGGTATCAACAAAGCATGGGTAAAAAAATGGCTCGCTCCGGAGCCGATACACCCGAAACCCTTTTGAACAAGGCACTCGAGATAAACCGCTATGCCGCCTCCTTGAATCCCTACCGGATCGACCGGATCACACTCAAACAATACCTGGCCGATCTTCTGGATGAAGCCAGTATTGCCATATTAAACACCTTCAAGGATCTTTCAATCAATGAACAGGTCGCGCTCCTGTTACTTGAACCTGCCGGCCTGCTTCGTGCCACAGATGCCGAAGATATAATTACCCGCCTAAAAAAAATCCAACTGCCCGGAGACCATCTGGAGAAAAAAGCCAATAGCCTGCTAGTTCAACTGCGTTATGCCGAACGAAAAAAGAATTACGAACCGTGGTTGCTGGTGTTACTGACGGTGATATTATGTGTGGTGTTTTTTCTGATTGGGAGGAAGTGAGGCGTGAGACGTGAGACGTGAGTTTCGTGAGACGTGAGGCGTGAGATGGGAATAGTGAATAGTGAATAGTGAATAGTGAAACTTAAACTCTATATCTTACATCCCAAAATATTTTCTTATTACTCACTATTCACTATTCACTATTCACTACTCACTATTCACTACTCACTATTCACCATTCACGAAATCATTCCCCTATCGCCAGCACCGGTGTCGCAATCTGAAAAACCAGATTCTGTGTATGCGAAGTATTGAATAACTTCTTAAACCAGGAATGTTTTTTAGGCAATACAATGACCACGTCTACAAATTGCAGTTTTGCAAAATCAACAATGGCTTTCTCGGTCTTATCCGCATAAACATAGTGAAATGAATGAGGCACATTTTTCAACATAGTGCCTACCATGCGTACATCCATCACGGCTTCAGGCGGGTTGTCGCTGGTTGTTGGTAATATACTTAACACAAATACTTCGCCGCCTGTTAGCTGCAGGGTCTTTATAAGTGGGATGACCGGTAGTTGGGAAAAATCCGACCGATAGTCTACTGCCAGGGCCAGTCGTTGTATGCCATGGTAGTCGGCTTCAGGGGGTATGACCAATACAGGTACCTGGCTGTCTTCAATGATGGAATAGGCATTGCTTCCCCATTTATACGGATCGCCTCCTGAAACTCCATTGGTTCCCATGAGTACCAGGTCCACTTTAAATTCACTGGCTACGGTGGGAAGCAGGTCTTTCAGTTTCCCATGCCGGGCGCTATATTCAATCGAGCGAAGTCCAAATAAACCGGGCTCGATATCCAACCGAAGCTGGTCCATGGCTGCCTGTACCTCTTCATCTGTTCGAACCGATGCAGGGTCATTGGCATGAAAGATCACCAGGCCGGCATCTACCTGTTTGGCCATTCGGATGGCATAGGCGATCGCATTTCTCGCTGTTGCAGAAAAATCAGTGGGAACAAGGATCTTGCTCATGATAAACGGTTTGGTGAATAATAGTATAATCCAATATACCTTTTGTACCCGTTTATTTCAATGACATGAACCGGCGCCGGTAATGACTCTGCTCAAAGAAAGGGAGAGGCCCGATGTTCATTCAGAATAGATTGGACCACAGTCTGATCCAGGTCACCAAAAGCAAGCGGAGATTGGGGCTGATAGGGATGTTCCTGCAATTTGATCTGCATCCAGGCTACATCATGCCACACATCCAATTTGAAACCGACCTTGTCGTAAGTAGCAAAATGCCTGAAACCGATTTTCTCATGAAATCGAATGGATGGCGGGTTTGGAAGGGTGATCACCGCATAGGCATTGACATACCCCATTACCCGCAACAAGTGTAAAAGGGTAAGATATAACCTATTTGCAACACCCTTACCCCTTGATGCAGGAGCCAGATAGATCGATGTTTCCACACACCACTTATACCCTTCCCGTTCCCGGTAGCGGCTGGCATAGGCATATCCGGTGATCTTCCCATTTGTATCCTCCACCAGCCAGGGAAAATGAGGTAACCCCTTTGTGACCCGGGTAGTAAACTCCTCTTTCCCTGGCACCAGCACCTCCTGCGTTATTCCGGAATGCAGGATAAAAGGCTGGTAAATTTCCAGCATGGCAGGGGCATCTCCAGGGGTGGCAATTCGAATCATAAAGGTTATAAAGAATGAAAATAATCCATTTTCCCAATTCAGGTCCTCGCAGTATATTTGCACCCCATTTTGGCGGGATAGCTCAGGTGGTTAGAGCGTTGGATTCATAACCCAAAGGTCTCGGGTTCAACTCCCGATCCCGCTACAGATATAAGGCTCCGAAGGAGCCTTTTTTCATAGAGACTAAAAGCTAATAGCCAATAGCTAACAGCTGATTACCCTTAGTTTGTTCTCCCGGACAGAACCATCTCTATTCTGGCCAATTCCCCTTCGGAGAAAGAAACCTGCCTGAGCGCCCCTAAATTATCATTCAATTGAGCCACGGAGCTGGCGCCAACCAGTACCGAGGTCACCCGTTTGTCTTTCAGGAGCCAGGCAATGGCCATTTGGGCCAGGCTCTGGCCACGTTGTTGGGCTATATCATTCAGGGCATTGATCCGGGCCCTGACCTCCGGGGTGATGGTCTTTGATTGAAGAAACCCATGTTGCTTGGCCGCCCTGGAACCTTCCGGAATACCTGTGAGGTATTTGTTGGTGAGCAGGCCCTGGGCAAGCGGCGAAAAGGGTATACAACCCATGCCATGCTCTTCAAGGGTGTCCAGCAAGCCGTTCTCCACCCATCGGTCAAACATGGAATAGCGGGGTTGATGTATGATGCAGGGTGTACCCAGTTTGTTCAGGATCAGCATGGCCTTCCAGGTTTCTTCGGCGGTATAGCTGGATATGCCCACATACAGGGCCTTACCGCTTCTGACAGCCGTATCCAGGGCCATCATGGTCTCCTCCAGTGGAGTATCGGGGTCTGGCCGATGAGAATAGAAAATATCGACATAATCAATTCCCATCCGCTTCAGGCTTTGGTCTAAACTCGCCAGGAGGTATTTGCGTGAACCCCATTCGCCATAGGGACCGGGCCACATAAGGTATCCTGCTTTGGTGGATATGATCAATTCATCCCGAAGCCATCCGGTGAAATTATTTCGAAGGATGCGGCCAAAATTCTCTTCGGCCGAACCCGGGGGTGGACCATAATTATTCGCCAGATCAAAATGCGTAATACCCTTGTCAAAGGCCGAGAGAATCATTTTCTCCGCTTCAGCCTGGTCATCCACATGCCCGAAATTATGCCATAGGCCCAGGGACAATTGCGGCAATTTCAATCCACTGTTGCCACAACGGTTATAGACCATCGAATCATAGCGACTGGGTGAAGGCGTGTACATAACAGTAGGAATTTGGTGAAACAAAGATAACAGCAATTAGCTATTAGCTATTAGCTGTGAGCTGTTAGTATTGGAAGAGGTCTTTAATCATCCTGCTGATCTTCTGCGGGCTGGGAAGGACTGCCGCTTCAAGTTCTCTATTCAACGGAATAGCGGGTACATTCAATGCCCCGCACACTTGCACAGGAGCATCAAGCCATTGAAAACATTGTTGCGCGATACGACCAGCCAGCGCTTCGGCAAAAGAATTGTTCTGTTGTTCTTCAGTGAGGACCAGACAGCGACCGTGCTTTTTCACCGTGTCAAAAATCAGCGCTTCATCCAGCGGAAAAAGCGTGCGCAGATCAAGTACGTCCAGTCGGCCGGGATACTCTTTTTCCACCTGCTTTGCCCAATAAACACCCATCCCATAGGTAATGATACAAGCCGTATTTCCCTCGGCCACCTGGCGGGTATTTGCAGCCAATACCAAATTGGCCTTCCCGAATGGAAGGATATACTCCCTGGATGGTTCGGTTGTTTTAGCATCCTCCGTACCCGGTACCTTTCCCCAATACAAACCTTTATGCTCCAGCATCACCACGGGATTCCCATCATAATAGGCCGCTTTCATCAACCCTTTCATATCGGCTGCATTGGAT
>JANRLV010000123.1:0-7090 GCA_033762195.1 Chitinophagaceae bacterium
CGCCATCCGTCAACTGTCATCCGCCATCCGTCATCTATCATTCCAACATCCAACATCCATCATCCAACATCCACCCTCCGTCATCTGTCATCTGTCATCCGCCAATCACTCCACCACCACCCTAACCCCCTCGCTATGCGACGAAAACTCTGGCGCGTACATGCATTGTATCGTTGTTACGCCATTGGAGAATTCGCCTTTGTGAGTGACAAACAGTTCGTATTCGAAAACATAGGTTCCTTTTCGTAAAGAATGAAAGAAGAAGTTAGTGCTCGCATCGCGGGTGCTTTCGTAATAGCCCAGTCCATCCTGCCAGCGGTAGCCACTCAAAACATTCACGGGTTCAAGCGAACTGGCGCGCATATCTTTCATGTGCACATATTCCATATCACGGTCTACCCGCAATTCTATTCGAACAGTGATGCGGTCACCAACATTGGCGACATCGCCTTCATTGATGGGATGTAATACCGGCCCGCGTTCACCATTCTTTTTAATGAATAATTTTTTGTTGAGTTTGAGTGGTGTTTCCGCAGAGGTGATCTTATCCAGGTCCTCAAAATACTGCCAGTAAACAGCCCCCCAGGAGGGCGAGCCACCTGATGTAGCCGTTGCTGTATTTTTTACCTGGACCTTGATTTCTCCCATGGCAGGTTCTACCAGACGGCCTTCAATGGTCTTTTTGATATATCCGGTTCCTGCTTCAGCGCCTGTACCGGAGGTAACAAAGGCGGGCCCCAGATCGATCCGAACCTCTTGTCCCTGGCTTAGCCAGTCTTCTCCCCGTAGCAATAAACTGTAACAGGCTTCTGCCGTAGCCTTGGTGGTTGACCAGTGATTGGTTTGTTTGTTTTTGAGCAACCAGGTCTTTAATTCATTAACCGTGGTTTGATTGTTTCCGATCTCAGAGAACGCTTCGATCAACAAGGCCTGTGTTTCCACTGGGGCCTGGTACCAGAACCAACCGGAAGAAAGTTTCCAATAGCGACCGAGTTCGGGATTATTGATCGAGGTTTCTTTTAAGGATTTAATGACTGCGGCCGGGGTCTTGGTATCCTTGGTCCGATGCAGGGCCAGGGCGATCATGCCTTGCGCATATTTTCCTTGTTTGGTCCAGAATTTCTGGGCCTGTGTCCGGAAATAGGTATAAGCGGCCTGAGAGGCAGCGGGTATTTTCTTATCGGGGAAGAAACTCCTCAGGTAGAGGTATTGCACCTGTGTCTGGCCAATTTGATTCAGGGCGAGATTGGCTTTTCGCTTTTTCAATTGGTCATGGTCCTCTTTTATTTTTTTATCGAGATAGGGAAGGGCCTTGGCCAGAATATTCTCCAGGGTTTTCTTTTGCGCAGCAGAAGCCGCATTCAGTTTTAGCAGATGCCCGATACCCGTTACGATGTACTGGGTAATATACCGATCATCGGGTCCACCTTGAAACCATACAAAGGCGCCGCTGGCGTTTTGCATCCGCGTTAGTTTTTCCAGACTGCTATTTGCTTCATCACTGAGGCGATAGAGATCAAAAAGCAATGCGATCTTTTTCTTTTGTTCTGATTCATTGCGGGCATCAAGCACCCAGGGGGTTTCTTCGAGGAGAATGGATTTCAGTTCTTCATTTTTTTGCAGGTTGCTTAACAAGGCAGCGGTATCTTTTCCTTTCCAGGATTCAAATACGGCTTTGATTCGTGGAGAACTGTTGGCGATCAATCCGGCCAGTGCATTGGCATAATACCGGTTCCAGGTCTGCTCGGCACATTCGTAAGGATACTCCATTAAGTAGGGCAGGCTTTGCACGGCATACCAAACGGGATTGGAGGTATATTCTACGGTGAGACTATGGTGTTGCAAGGTTTCCGAGCCGCCAGCGTTCAATAGTTTGTCAAATTTGAAGGTCTTTGTACCCGTATCCCGCAGGTGCAGGGGAAGGGTCTCGGTCACCAGCATACGGTTGGTCAATACCGGTAGCAAGGCTTCTTCGCCATCGCTATAGGCACCCTGTGCCAGTGTATTTGTGGCCGAGGAACTGGCTACAATGCGCCAGGTCAGTGCCCGGTCAAACAGAAATGGTACTTCGATGGGGAATTTAACCGCTACGCTTTGTCCGGCCGGTACGGTGAAGTACTGATTGGGAAACACATTTTGAAACCAGCCATCTACTGATTGGTTATTGGTGGCATCAAACAAAAGGAGTTGGGCCTGCCCGGTGATCTCTTCTTCTGTCATGTTCACGATCTTTCCACTGAATTCCATTTTATCGCCTTCGCGTAAGAAACGCGGAGGGTTGGGTTGTACCATCAGGGGTTTCTGGGTGATAAGGAGTTTGGCTGACTGGTTAAAAGCCAGATCTTTGGTATGCGCCAGTGTTTGAAGTTTCCAGGTGGTCAGGGCTTCTGGTGTTGTGAAGGAGAATTCGATATTTCCTTCGCTGTCTGTTCTCAGGTCAGGAAAGAAGAAGGCCGTTTCCTGGAGGTTCTTGCGTATGGAGGGTGCCGGGATATCTTGTGGATTTTGGATCATTTTTGTTGTATCCGTTACTCCTTCTCCGTCTTCGTTATAATACCCCTCCGATGCAGTAATGTTTTCTGCTTTACTAAACTTTGCGTCTAACACATTAACTGCCATTTTTTCCATGGCGCGCGCGTTGCCAACACCCGGTGCCATACTCTTCATTTCGTATCCTCCTCGTGTATTAGCAAGATTTATCAATTCATCGTATTGTTTGATCAGATACTTCTCCTCTTCGTCCTTTTCCCATTTTGACGCATTTTCCAGTTTGAAGTTTGCACCCGGATCCCAGCTTCTGGTGGCGAATAAATAGGGCCAGATATAGGGACGGTTCCAATCATGATCAACGATCTGGTCGAGCGAGGCATCATACATACTCGCGAGCATTTCAGCAGCGACCATTTCACTCTTGTTCCCTTTTATCCTGACTGACCATTTTTCATCTGAACCAGGAAGTGTTTTATCACGGAAGGTTTTGAACTCCACCTGCAGGTCCTTATTGCTCCATGGTACCTCGATCCGGTCCTGGAATTGGTAAAAACGATTGTCCCGCACCATGAAAGCAGTGATACCAAACCCGCCCCGGTCTTCTTCGGTAGCGGTGACAGGGAAAGAGGTTTTGCCGGTCTGTAAGGTTTGTTGGGTGGTGGTGACCTGTAATCCAAACCGGTCTTGTTTTTGTCCCTTTTTTGCCTCCCGGTATTCTTCTTTTACTAAATACACATTGGGTGCCGACGTGCCGATCTGAATCGAGGTTGTTTCGCCGGGTTCAATCGATTCACTACGACGAGTCCACAGGTATTGGGGCCTTAGGAGTTGGCTGGCTTTTTCATCCACGATCTCGATATACCGGATGTCTTTGGCTTCTTCGCCCTTTTCATTTTTGGCGGTAACCAATATTTCGTAATAACCTGCAGGCAGACGCGCACCAGTAAGCGGAAATTCTCCTTTTGTCCGGGCACTGTCTTTTTTGGTATAGACGATCTTTTCTTTTTCCCAATTTTCCCAGTCATCTTCGCCGGCATAGATATCATGGGGGAAACGACGGGTGTATTCTTCTTTCGATAAGATTTGCGATTCCGGTCTTTCCCAGAAACGGGGACGCAACAAACGTTGCTCGATTTTCAGAGCGGAAATCCCAACTTCTATTTGCGCGGGTTCAAATTCCCCGTTCATGTTTTGGGTTAAAATGGTCAGGCTTTTCAGGCTGTCCAGGGTAACCTGCCCGGGAATGGCGGTAGAGAGCATCAACCCTTTGTATCCGGCGGAAACGGTGGTTTCTCCTGTCCGGGTTTCTCCATTGATATCCACCACATCCGCATACACGGTGTAATCAAATACAGGCTCCAGTTTTTTGTCCAGGCTTTTATCGGGTATAGCCGCAAAATCGATCCGGAACTTTCCTGCCGCATCGGTGGTGGTTTCTCCGTTAACGATCTCCTGTGAAGGAGAGGAAGGCTGCCACCAGCGTTTGAACAGCCAGGGATAAATGAAACGAGCCTCGCGCACCACCCGGTATTTTACTTTGGCGCCATCAATGGCATTGCCGGCATAGGCCTGGGTCGATCCGGTGACCGTGATCGTGTCACCGACCCGGTAAGCCCCTTTTATTTTCTCATATTCCACAAGGAATTTGGGCCGTTTGTATTCTTCTACGGAAAAATAGTTGAAACCATGGCCATCTGCATCCTGTAAGGTGAATTGTCCCGTCAATCCTGTGGAAGGCAGACGGAAGGAACCGGATACGGAACCATATTCATTCGAGGTGAGCACCAGGCTGTCTACAATGTCTGAGTTTACATTTCGCAGGATGTATTTGCTTTTATGACGAGTAAGCGGGATAAATCTTTTTTCAGCGTCAGGGATGATACCGATGGCTTTGAAATAAACAGTTTGTCCCGGACGGTAAATGGCCCGGTCGGTAAAGAAAAAGTATTGGCGGTTATTGATCGGCGATTCGTTTTCGGTATTGTTTCTTGACCAGTAATAATCACTCATCCATTCATCCAGAAATAAGGAATCTTTTTGGTAGGTGATGGCCAGTTTATAGGGCATGTTGCGGTCCGATTCCTGCATGATGTCAGACAACTCGACATATCCATTTTGGTTTGTCTCGTAACGCTTATACCATTCTTCCACGTATTCTGCTTCTTTCTGGTTATAGGTCCGTTTCCAGGCGTCTATTTTCGCGCCGGCAAGCGGCTGCCCAGTTTCGCGGTGCAGCACATAGAATTCTTTGCCATTCCGAACAAAACTGATGGGAGATACAAAAAAGTGGCGGGCAGAAAGAGTTGATTTATCAATGTCAAAATCTTTTGCCGTTGAGGTGATCAGTAAATACTCTCCGGAGCCAATGCCTTCCACAGGGATTTCGGTCGTATGCTGAAGATGATCAGCGGGCAAGGGGAGCGCTTGTTCCCAACTCTTGAAAACAGGTGCTTTCAGCAAATACTGCCAGTTCTCTTTTTCATAGAGATCTTCCATTTTCTTCTTCATTTCCTTATCTACCTGTACAAGACGCAAATAGATAACCGGCGTATTGCGGTAGCTGAGAAAGACGCGGAAGGCCTGGTTAGGAAGATTTACTTTTTCCAACTGAAAAAAGGTCTCGGTTTTCAGGATGTTCAACCGGAGATTGTGCGCATTGACCCAACCTTCTGAGCTGTCTTTGGAAGCCAGTATCTGGTTGCAGATCTCCAGTGCCTTTACTCTTTCCCAACGATGAGTGGTATCCTTTAAGGGTTCATAATCGTTGACCAGTTGGTAATGATGATCGGCAAGGAGGTACCAGGCTTGGGCCGCGGCTGGTAAGGAGCCGTATTGTTTCGCGATATGATTAAGGGCGAGTAAATGCAATTCCTCTTTATCAGGATGGGTGGAATTTTCCTTGACAAAATCCAATCGCTTCAGATCGGCGTCGATCAGGGCATCGGGTTTTACATCATTTAAATGAAACCGGATCAGTTCCTGATAGATCAGCAGCGCCTGACGACGAAGAGAAAGTGTATCCCGGGTATCAAATTTTCGGGTGATGAAATCGGCAGCGGGATCAAAGGCCGAAGCAGCATTGATCTCAAAGGCATCGGCCGGTCGGTCGAGGTCGCTCTCATCACTTTCAAAATAGGCCAGGGCATGATGGGCCAGCAGATCATATAAGGTAGGACGAAGGTGACGGGTATTTCCTTTTTCGATGATCGCATTATAGGGTTTGAGATCAGTTTTTTGTAATAGTACTTTATCAGCCAGAGCGGATTTGAAATGCGTACTGATCTTTTTATGAAAATCACTTATTGTCCAGGTCAATGGATCATCCTTCTTAAAGCTGATCGTATTCGTGCGGTTGTATATCTGCCAACGCATATCCCGGAAGATCGCCCAATACTGGGTAGCGATCAGGTTATGGAGAATGGCTTTAGCGGCCGGGCTGGCGGTTGGAATTTCTTTTTCGAGGTCTTTAATAGAAAGAAGCGGGTTATCCTCCCTTGTTTCACCCTGGAAGGCTGTATAATATATCAGGGCTTTGATGACCTGGGCCTCCTGTTTTTCCTTTTTGGCCAGGGCCAGCAATTTTTTTACTTCGGTCACTGCACTTTGGGGCAGGCCGTTTTCAATATGCGTATCGATCTTCTTCCATTCTTTGTCGTAGGTCTTGATGGGTGTTTGCGAAAACATAGGCAAGGTGATGATTAAAAAGAGAAGGCTAAAGATGGAATATTTCACAGAAGGTTGCATAGCGCTTATTTAATTGTATACAAGGTAAATAATCTGTTTCTATCAGGATGCTAAACCCTTAAGAATTTCATAAAGCCCGGGCATTTTAACGGTTATTAACGTATTATCTGGCACGATGGCATGCGTTTGGCATCTTATAGGTAGGAACACAATTATTCACCTTAAAAAAGAAAGCCATGAAAAAAATCTACACTACACTTTTTACTCTATTGATCGGTGTCGCTGTTTTTGCAGCAGACATGCGATTCACCGGAAAGCTAACCATTCGCTCGCTTGATAATGATGACATCAAGGTGATGGTGGATGGCAAGCGTTTTGATCCTGCCTTCAACAGCCTGAAGCTGGAGAACCTTCGTCCTGGAATACACAAGATCAAGGTATATAAGGAAAAGGATCGTTTCTTCAGGGGGTTTGGCCGAAACAGATATGAACTGGTGTACAATGCCACTGTTCATGTACGTCCCGGTACGCATATCCTCGTTACCATTGACCGCTTCAACCGTTCAAAGGTGGAGACAAGAACAGTCTATAACAAAGGTCGTGGATTTGACCATGACCGCAACCGCCGGATCAACGATTGGGATGACAATGATCGTTACTATGATTACGAGCGGGATGGAAAGCAGGGACGGCATGATGATGAGTGGGAGGAAGCGCCCCGGAGAAACCGATTCTAGGAATATTCACCGCAGAGAACAAGAGGACGCGGAGATACGCAGAGAATTATAAAAAAATAGCTGGTGACCAAGGTAGTCACCAGCTCTTTTTATGTTTGTTTTTATTCCCTGCGTATCTCCGCGTCCTCTTGTTCTCTGCGGTGAAATTAATGTTCTTGCAGTGAAATTATTTCTTGGAA
>JANRLV010000124.1:0-42558 GCA_033762195.1 Chitinophagaceae bacterium
AATAAGGTTGATCTCAAGTCTCTTGTCGGAAGAAGGACAGCGCATTACCGGGAAATTGGAAGGGAAAAATTGCAACGGTGAACAGAAAGTGGTGCGTATTAAAGAACAATTTAACCTGGACGAGTACAAGGAAATTTTCGCCTATGGTGATTCCAAAGGTGATCGACCCATGTTACAACTGGCCACCCACCCATCTTACAAACCATTTAGAAGTTAGGCAGATATAATCCTCCTCCCAAAATAAAAAGAGGCGCTGAATTTCAGCGCCTCTTTTAGGGTATCAAAGAAATTATTATTTCTATTGTTTGATGAAGCGTGTAAATATTCGACGTTCATCAGCAAAGACGAGCCGTACGATATACACCCCTTTTCTGAACCTTGAAATATCCAGCGGGTAGATGACACCAGTCTGAAGTGTCTGCAGAGTTTCGCTTTGGAATACCCGGTTACCTAACATCGAATATACACAGATCGTATATTTTTCACCCGTACTGTCGAAGGCCATATACAGGTTGGCTGTATTGCCGGTGACCGGGTTCGGATAGACTTTGAACTCCAGGAATCCGGGTCTTGTATTCGGATTTCCCAATACGGTTACAGAAACAGTATCATACCCATAGGCACCCTGATTATCGGTAACGCGTAATTCATACTGGTATATTCCGGCTACCATGCTGTTCACATCGGTGACTGCACTGGAGGCATTGACAATGGTGTATTCGTTAGGTCCGGATATTTTTCTCCATGCATAGGCGGCAACCGTACCATCGGCATCTGTACCTGAACCGGTCAGGGTAGAATAATGGATCGGCAGGGTGATGGTTAAGTTGTTTCCGGCATTAGCTACGGGAGCCTGATTGGTCGGAGTTACAGCAGCATTCACGGTTACCTGAACAGTGTCCCTGTCGGTTAATCCACCATTATCCGTTACCCTCAATTCAAAGAGATAGACTCCCTGTACCAGATTGGTAATGTTGGTCACCGCACTTGCCGGTGAGTTAATGGTAAAGGATCCTGGTCCGGCGATCTTGCTCCACTGGTAAGAAGCGATGGATCCATCCGGATCGGTACCCGAACCATTCAGGGTAGTGTTATTGGTCGGCAAAGTGATATTCCTGTCAGGACCCGCATTGGCAGTAGGTGCCTGGTTAGGCGCTGCATTTACGGTTACCTGAACAGTATCCTTATCACTCAGTCCGCCATTATCAATAACGGTCAATTCAAAGGTATACACACCCTGAACCAATCCCGACAAATTCGTAACAGCGCTGGCGGGTGAAACAATGGTATAGGTATTGGGACCAGTCAATTTACTCCATTGGTAACTGCTGATCGAACCGTCGGTATCAGTTCCCGAGCCATTCAGCGTGGTATTGCTGGTTGGCAGGGTGATCGTTCTGTCGGGACCTGCATTGGCTACAGGGGCCTGGTTGGAAGGCACCGAAGCATACACGGTTACTTGAACTGTATCCAGATCGGTCAGACCGCCATTGTCTGTCACTCTTAACTGGAAGGTATAAACTCCTTCGATCAGGTTAGTTAAGTCAGGAACTGCCACAGTGGTCGAAGAGAGTGTATAGGTTGTGGGGCCGGTAAGTTTGGTCCACAGGTACCCGCTGATTGATCCATCGGCATCCGTTCCAGAGCCACTCAGCGTAGTGCTGTTGGTGGGTAAGGTCATGGTACGATCGGGGCCGGCATTGGCAACAGGAGCCTGGTTAGCCGCCGCGTTTACTGTTACCTGTACGGTATCCGTATCAGTTAAACCTCCATTATCGGTTACACGCAATTGAAACGTGTAAACACCTTGCACAAGATTGGTCAGATTGGGTGCGGCAATGGTTGTGGAAGAAAGTGTAAAGGTTGTGGGGCCGGTAAGTTTGGTCCACAAATAAGCACTAATGGAACCATCCACATCGGTACCCGAACCACTCAGCGTTGTACTGTTGGTGGGTAATGTCATGGTACGATCGGGGCCGGCATTGGCAACAGGAGCCTGGTTAGCTGCCGGGTTAACTGTTACCTGTACGGTATCCGTATCAGTAAGTCCACCATTGTCGGTTACGGTCAGCTCAAATGTGTATACACCTTGTACAAGACTATTCACGGCTGTTTGAGCAGAGGCCGGGTTTACAATGGTTGCTGTAGAGCCGGTTAGTTTTCTCCAGGCATACACCTGAACTACACCATCAGGATCGGTACCATTGCCATTCAAGGTAACAGTGTTCACTGGTAAGGTGATAGTGATGTTTGTCCCGGCATTCGCTACCGGTGCCTGATTGGGGGCTGTATTGCCACAATTTTGGCGTAAAGGATCGGCCAGTGTTGGTCCGCAAACCGGTGCCAAAGGCAAGGTTGGTATTGTCCAGGTACATACCGCGGTATTTCCAGTGGCTGTACTACCCGCGTTGTCATTGACAAAAATGAAACTACTCAGGTTAACCGAACCCAGATTGGGCATACACAGTTTGTTGGAATCCACGCGGCCAGGATCAGCCAGGTTATTATAGTCTGTGATCTGAATGGCCCGTACGGCATTGTATGGATTACGGAAGTAGTTATTCGTGATCACCAGTCGCTGGGCGTTTACAGCCTCAGGTTGGTGATGGCTACCAAATGAATAAAGGATCGTGGGGAAATTGGTGGCAGTTGTGTTGAGATAAGAACAGCTGTCAAAATAATTATTATACACTTTAATGCTGTCATATCCGGCGATCACACTACCCTGGCCGGCTGCTTTACGGATCACGTTGTTGTACATTTTTCCGTAAGTACCAGATCCAATATTGATACCACTGACCTGGCCACCCACATTTGAGGTACCCGATACATTCGTGTAATTATTGAATATTTCAGAATAACCACAGGAACCTACCTGCATGGCATCCCATCCGGTATTTTCAATGATATTGTTGTAAACATATACACTGTCACCCCGTGCCTGAATAGGGTTTCCATAGTTCCAACCACCCGGTCCGTAACTGGTACTACCAATATACATACCCTCATTGGCATGGTTGGCTACATAGTTGTCGTGGATATAAAGTCCACGCTGATAGAATACAGGGAATAACCTTTCCAGGTTCACGTTATCGGCGATTGCGGTTGCAATACCAATCTGGTTGGAATTCGTAATAGATACATTATTCACCTCCACATGGTCGGCGGTACCTACCACAAGCCCTTTCATACGGATACCATATTTCTGGCTGGGAACACCACTACCGTCGATGTGCAGGTAACTTACTTTGATGTTACCGGCGCCATCACCGGGATTGGCAATACGCAGGTATCCCATGTTCACCTGTCCATTGATCGGCATGATCACAACGGGTTGTCCCTGGCAACCATTAAAACCTCCCAGCGTGATGTCAATGGTGTTGGCATTGATCGTGGACGCGTTCAGTTTGATGGTATCACCGGGTCTTATATTGTGATTGGCTGCTGCATCCTTGGGCCAATATACACCCGCGGAGATCGTAATGGATTTAGGCGTAGCGTTGTAGTTACAATTTTGCACTGTTACCCGCACGGTATCTTTATCCGTTCCACCTGCACTGTCCGTAATGGATAATTCAAAATCATAAGTACCGAGGGCAAGTCCCTTGAGGAAGATAGCGGAGTCAACCGCAGATATCGAGACGTTTCTTTCTTCGTATTTGCTTAGGATCGCGGTGTTGGGCCCGGAAATCTGTCTCCAGTTCCATTGGGTGATCGGTCCACCGTTGGCTGATTTCTTGCTAAATGAAGGCCATCCCCCATAAAGGGTGGTAAAGTTTTGGGGAAGAACCAGAGTTTGGTCCAGACCCGCGTTTGCCGTAGGCGCGGTGGTTGTGGTGGTTGCCGCATTATTCACCTGTACCGTAACATTTGCTGTAGCGGTGGCATTGTCATCATCGGTTACGGTAAGACGGAACACATAGGTACCTGCAGTTAATCCGGTAACCAGGGTTACGGCTGATCCAACACTGACGATCACGGCCGGACCACCGGAAACTTTCGTCCAGCTATAAGAAGCGATGCTTCCATCGGCATCCGTTCCGGATCCTGTAAGCGTAACCACACTTATAGGCAGGGTGATTGTTTGATTGGCACCCGCACTGGCCACCGGGGCAATATTCGCTGCCGGCGCATTCAGGCGGTTACATAATGAGTCCAGGATATGTTCTTCCACCACTTTTTTATACAATACGTGGTGGCCAAGGTTATTGATATGGATGCCATCACCAGCCGAATAGATCGGATTGATGGTGGTACTATCCAGATTGCTCACAACATCCCAAAAATTAATGGCCTTACTGCCAAACCGGGTATAAACCCAGTCACGAAAAGCGGTCAACAATGGGATATTGGACCCGATCATACTTGTCCGGGGCTGCGAGGTCGTAACCCATACAGGCACATTAGCAGCGTTGGCAAGAGCCATCGTCGCTTCAAAATTGGCCTGTTGTTCGGCCAGTGTATAACCATTATAAGCATCATTGGAGGCCAGATTGATGATGATGGCATCCGGATTCAGGCTAAGGGCCTTGGTGATATTTTTTGCGGTATCCACGGCTGGACGACCTGAAGGAGCCGTATAACCCGTAGGACGAAGGATATGATAAGAAGTATAACCCGAATTAGCGAGGTTGATCAACTCCATGGAAGGGTTCTTACTTCTGATATAGGTTCTGAACTTCCCGGCCCATGCACTGTCATAATAAGGTACCGAGCCTGCACCTTGCGCGGTGGAAGAACCGAGCACCACGATCCGAAAGGCATTGGTACAGGTATAGGCATCCGTATTAGATGTGTTGTAAAGCCCACTATCCACGACATGTACCAACATATCGTCAAAATGGGTACCCCCGGCATTGTCTGTTACTGTTAACCGAAACTTATATGTCCCTTCCTGAAAACCGGTGACGGTGGAAGTGGGACTTCCGGGATTGATGATATTGGCTGTTCCACCTGAAACTTTTGTCCAGTTATAGGTGGTGATGCTCCCATCCGTATCTACCCCTGAACCTGAAATGGTAAAGGAGCCGGTTTGGAGGGAAACGGTTTTATCCGCCACGGCCGTAGCTGTAGGCGGGTTATTCCCGGTATTCCCATTATAGGAGGTGGCGTAGGTGTTGGTATATTGCGCCAACCATTCATAGAAATTCCGATTGCCCAGCGAAGGGTACCGACGGGCGGTATCATAGGTCACATCAAAGTTGTTGTGGCCCCAACCGGCAACAGCCTCATAAAAAGAATTGGTGTAATAGTTGTCAAGCCGGTTCTGCAGATCGATACAAAACTGACGGAAGGCATTTTCGGTACCACCGTCATTTACTGCACCGCAGATTAAAGCGGTGGGTGTTTTCCAGCGCTGACCCACCCGGTGGGCACTATCCAGCACCATGCTCCCATTGTGGGGAGAACGGGCAAACTGAGCCGAAATGTATTTGTTCATCGCGGTATCCGTGGCAGCAGTGGAGTAACCACCCAACATGCCCAGGATATTTCCTCCCGCACTCAAACCGGTCAAATAGATCCTTGTACTATCTATCCGAAAGCGGCTGGTCATATCCCTTAACAATGGAGGCAGCCTGTTTGGATCCAGACTAAAGGAACCATTCTGGGGACAAATCACAAATGCTTCGGTTGTATAACCACCAAAGTTGACATACTTTAATACAGGACGTTGCCCCTGGTTGATTTTCTTTGGTAACCCAGTATTTAAAAGCGCGGAAAGATTGGTGCCGGCCTCTCCTACTCCATGTAGGAAAATAATAAGTGGCCATCGCTTGTTGGAAGGTGCTGTGGCCAGATCAGAGGGTTTGTAAATAAGTGCATCTAGTGGGTAGACTCCGCTCACGCTGATATTGACCGTCGTACTATCAAACAATCCATACTGCGCGTATGCCTGCCTGCCGGGTCCTACTATCAAACTAAACAGAAAGAGATAACGGAAAATTGGTTTCATAGGGTTTTACTCTTTTGGATTTTGCCTTAACTCTGGTATTGGATTCCGTTCTTAGGTACATGACCTTAACGTTTGCAAGGTTGATTAAATTTTATTGATTTTAAAGTTAAAAGCACTTGATATTTTTCGTATTTCTACGAGTGAAATTTTATTCACTAACCTTTCCACAATTCAATAAAACTGACGGTAATTTTTCTTTTCCAAATAAACCAAAAACCAATCCAGTTTTTGATTATTCACATTATTTTTAGAAAAGTGGGAAAAAGAAATGGGAACTGCTCAAGACTGCTTAAGCGTATACCCCGATCAGGCGAAGTTGATTTTTATCAAGTATTAATACAATAATATAAAAATCAATTATTTATATTGCTTATTTCACAATAAATGCGAAACGATCTTTTAACTTCAAAAATGGCTTTTCAAAGTAGCGATAACTGAGGATGGAGAGTATAATAACGAAGGCAAGGGATAGTAAACTGTAGATGGTCGCGTACGCAAAACTACTATCGCTCCATCCGAATTTGGAAAAGATTTTACTCATCAGACTAATCACTAAAAAATGGTAACAATACAGTCCATAAGTGTAGGTACCTAACTGACTGATACGAGTAAACGAAGAGAACTTATAAAATGATTTTTCCGCATAGTTCTGTTCCAGGATCACCAGGCCAAAAATAATGGCGATGATCAGGCGCTCTGGCACCATCATAAAGCCCTCCGGAAAGAGGATGTGGTGAAACAACAGGATAGCCACAACCGCGGCATAAAGCAGGGCCATTTGGTATCTGGGCATCGCTTTTACCCATCGGTAAAGCCAGCCTTCCCTGGAGCAGTTATAAGCCATAAGCGCCCCAACGGCCATATCCCCTATCACGGCCAGGGTATGAAACTTCAGGACTGCCCGTGCGTGGATATCCTCCTCTGGTGCAAAAGCATACCTGGACCGGAACCAAAGGGTGAGGCCGATTATGCCTATGAAAAGGATCGGGTAAAGGGATTTCCCGATAAACCGGAGCAGAACCGGCCAGCTGAGGTAGAACTGCTCTTCCACCGCTACTGACCAAAGCACAATCAGGATAAGCGCGTCCGGAAACAGCTGTGTACTAATGGACTGCTGATGGATATAGTCAAAGTTATTTATAAGCAGAAGGTAATAGAGCGGGTTGGAGGTTTCATCTACTGCATCGCCCATAAAGGTTTTAAGATAAGGCCAAACGACAAATCCGATGAACACACAGAGGTAAAATAAGGGCCAGATGCGCAGGATTCGCCGCAAATAAAAGTTCCCGATATGGATGGTACCCGTGAACTCGCGTTCCCGGATCAGCAGAAAAGTGATGAGAAACCCACTTAAAACAAAGAAGAAATTCACCCCTAACTCCCCGTGCTGAAACAGAAAACCCACGGTCGACTCAGCGCCGGGTACATTGGCAAAAAGGGTCTTGTAACTGTGGAAAAGAAAGACCATCAGAAAGCAAATGAACCTCAATCCATCCAGGTTCGGGAAGAAGATACTTTGTTTTTTAGGCACGGTGGGCGGCTTTACAAATAAATCATTAATTGGGCGTGCTTTCCATAATGGTCATTACCGTAGATAGAACGGTGGCCATCGGCACTCCGGTCACGGCTTCCAGATCAATGATGGAAACCTCATAGTCTTTCTTGGCCGTACGCTCTTCGATCTGTTGATTTATATAAGCCTGGAAGGCCTTGTTTACATCTTCAAGTTCTGTGACGACACCTTCAGCATAATCTTCCTTTACTTTCTGATATGCCCCCTGCAATTCAGAGCTGATCCTTTTCTGAAACTCATATACATCTTTTTTCTCCTGATAAACCGCATACCGGGTCAGGACATCCTTTACCACACGCCGCTCTTCGTCCTGTTTCAGGGCTACGTTCATATCCACCTGGGCTGCAGCAGCCTTTTTGATATTGGATTGTTTTCCAAAAATGCTAAACGGCAAGGTGATACCCAGATTATACTTGGGAAAGAAGTTCGCATTAGGATTATCATTCACCACAAACTCATTGATATTTCCCGAAATCGCCACGGCATCAAGCCAGGCCACCTTGGCGGTCTTCAAATTATACTCGGCTGTCTCAACCCTGGCTGAGGCCGCACGCAGGGAAGGATTATCCATGGCATACCGGATCAGTAAAGCCTTGGTCAGGGAGTCACGTCGCTGGTCCTGAGCCGCATTTATTCTCAAATCCTGGGCAAACAGAAGGCTATTTACTAAAATGGCCAGGGTTAAAAGGAAAGGTCTCATATTGTTTGGTTAAATGTGTGATCGTTTTGAATGGTTTCTTCTTTTGTTTCTTTATCGGCAGCTTCTCCAAATTCACGCATCCGGGTGAACAGGGACATGACGGAATAAATGAAAATTACACTCGGCATTTGCCCCACGGTGACCTGTGAAAACTGCGTGATCAGGATGGGGAAAAGGGCACAGACCAGCCCGATCAGGTACACCCGCATTTCCGGGTCTCGAATACGAAAGTAAAAATGAATTCCCTGGTAAATTATAAAGAAATTCATCAGGATGTATATCAAAAATCCCAACCACCCGATCTCCAGAGCAGAAAGCAGAAAGCCACTGTCCGGCGGGAATCCCGCCAACGGGTGGTCCGGGTTCATTAATATGCCTGGGGTGCCGGTGGTCATCGGCCCACCTCCGATCGGATGTTCATGAATATAGGGCTGTATATATCGCCTGTTAATATCCCGTACATTGAGCGAGGCATCATTGGAAGCATAAAAGGTGGAACGGATCCGGTCGATCACCGGGTTGGAAATGGGGGCATATAAAATAAAGAGAACCAACATGATAAACGAGAAAACCAGGATCAGGGTCCGGCGGTTTGTAATCGTCATCAGGCTATAAAGGGCCACTCCGGCGGGTATCATAATCGTAGTGGTACGGGTACCGGAAAAAGACATCCCCATGGCAAAAATGAAGGTGGCCAAAAAAAGCAAAGCCTTTTTCTTTCTGGGTTGAGGCCGGAGCGCAAAAATAAGCGTCAGGATGGCCATGGACCCACAAAGCACCCCAAATGTGACCGGATCAGAGAGGAAGGAGAATTTCCGAAGCAAGCCCCCTTGCATATACAGGCCAAATTCCTCGGGTTTACTGAGCAGGTCCCTCATTTCAAAGGGCATAAGCCCAAAGAACTGCTGGTAACAACCATAAAGGGCAGCCAGCATGGACATCACCACCCAAAATTTGATATAATACTTGAGTTTTTCACGGGTGTTGATGATCCGGTAGGAAATGATATAGATCAACATAAAGCCGGTATACCTACGCATAAAAAACAACCAGCCTCCGTTTTGGCCCGCATCGGGGTTAAAAAACTGAACCAATAAGAAGAAAAAGAAAATGATCAGGATGACCGAAATAGGTGTTTTTAACAGCCCTCCCCCTTCGCGCATTCCATATTGAATCAGGGTGCCCACAAAATGCAGCAGGAGCAATACTTCAATTCCCGTACTCACAGGTAAACTGGTACCCAATAGCCGGTCTGGAAAGAAGGCGAAGAAAGAAATAACGATCAGCACATAGAATGCATAGTAGGTCTTTACCAAACACATCCAGGCCACAAAACTGCCTATCCCCCCAACCACCAGCAAAACGGCAAAGGACTCCAACCCTTCGGAAAACAGGAATGCCACCAACACGGTCACCAGGGCCATGAACAGCAGGAAAATCTTGTTACGCTTTCCGGCAACTTCAGTGGATATGTCCCGAAAAAGGTTCATGGATCAGAAGAACAATATTTTTAGAAATAGATAGATCATGACAATGGCCACAAACAATAAAGAAATGATCTCCGCCAGGCTGTCATTCCTGCCACCTTGGTCCTGAATGGGATCACTCATTGGCTGAAGTTTGTTTGCGTTTAAAAATATATTTTTTTACAAAGCCCCAGGCGGTGACATAAAATTCAAATCCGTACCGGAAGCTGTTCCACACATTGATGCCATAATGTTTCCGCAGGATGTACTGGATGAATACCATGGCTATCGCCATACTGCTGACCACAGCGATGGCCGCTCCGATCAATCCATAGGGTGGGATAAGCAGGAAGCAAAGAATCATATTGACCACTGCGACACCCAGATTCATAAAGAAGTTCAACCGGGGCTTACCTGTTGAATCCAACGTAATCCCGCATTGTTTCAAAAAGGGCATGAACAGGGTGGATAACAATACAACGCGCAGGTAAGGGATGGTGTCGAAATATTTGGCTCCGCCAAAAACAAAAAGTACTTCTTTGGAAAAAATGATCAGCACCAATAAGGGGATAATACCTACCGCCAAAGCCACCCCCACTGCCTTCTCGTAAAGGTACTTGATCCGGCCCGCATCACCTTCGGTGCTTAACAGGGCATTCTTGGGGAAAACCAGGTCGGCCATGATCTGGCTGGGCATATCCAGAAAATTCGTGATCCGGTCAGCAATGTTTTGCCCCCCCAGCAGGCTGGTTCCGTAATAGGAAGTGATCAGGAAGGGAGGAGAACTGCGAAAAAATAACATGGAACCAACCGTTCCAAAAACATATTTCCCAAAAGAGAAAATATCCTTAGCCCATCGCCATACTTGCTGGCTAAAATGCAGGATGAGATAGCCCTTTGTCTTGATCAAAAAATAGAACAACCCAAAAAGTATCCCAGAGGAATATAAAATGGCCAATACCGGTAAGGATAATTGATCTGTAAACTGATTATAAATAAGAATAGAGATCAACACAAAGAACTGTCGGATAAAATACCCCCAAAAAACTGTATTGAACCGTAAACGTGCGATCAGTATCCACTCAATATGAGAAAAAGGGATCAGGAGGATCAAACCGCCAAAGAAGATCCAAACGATCTTTGAAAAATACACGGAATTGAAAACACTGGCAATAGAACGGTGAAAAATGACCAATAACAACCCTACTAAAAGGGTGATAATGATATTCCAGATCAAGGCCGCAGAAATGATATCCTTTTCTTCCTGTTCAGGTCTTTTCTCATTCAGAAAACGGATCACTGCACTACGGATCAAACCGGCCCTGGTCATTTCCACAAAGGAGGAAAGGATCAAAAAGATAGACCACTCTCCCATCTCTACTTTTGGCAGCCGATGGGCCAATACAATAGTATAGACGATACTAAAGAGCGGTACCGATACCTTTTGTAAGCCGGTAAAAAAGCCGGAATAGATCCAATATGATTGTTTAAGCCGTTTCAATGTGGGTGATTGGGTACGGGAATCAGGCCCTTTTCTTCAAATAAACAGTATAGAGGATATCAAAGAAAGCCCTGACACAAGCCACCATATCTGACCAGCGTGATCTTTTCTCAAAGAAAGCATCTCCCCATTCATAAGGCCATGTCTTCCCGAAATATTTCATGATCTCTTCCTCACTGGGATCGATCACATACTCAAATGAACCTTCCCATTCAATACGAACGGTCATCATATTGGGGTGGGTACGTTCAAATATTTTAAAAGCAAGACTGTTCTTGGGAAAATAGTGTTGAAACAGTTCCCCCATATCAATATTATTCTGGAAGCCCAGCTTCTTTTTATCAACGAGGTATAATTTATGATCTTTCTCCAGCAGGATCCACTTGTGCGATTCCTTTGGACAAAGGTATTCACCAATAAAAGAAGGCGTTTCGAGGTAGCCTCTTTTGGCCACCCTGAACTGCTCCTGAAGAAAACGGGCCGGATTTTCCACATGTTCAAGTACATGGCAACAGATCACATAATCATATTCCTTATCCTTGAAAGGCAGGTTCTCCCCATCGGCCTCCATGAATTGCTGGTCCTTTAATACTTTGATATCAGCGCTCCGGTGATAGTTGGTATCCGTGAATTTGTCAACGACCATATTCGACCGGGGGTGCGGATTGTGACCTCCACCCACTTCGAGCACCTTTTCAGAGGGGCCGATCTTTAACTTAAAACGGGTTTGGGGGTTTCTGTACTTCATATAGTTTTAATTATGCGGATTATTCAACTTTTTTCGTTTCAAAACCTTTCATAGTTATCAACTTACCCTCCCTTTTCTCAGGCCACACAAACAACCAACGCATGCCTATCCTTGGCGAAATCCGATAAAGCCACACTGGCACAGCCGCTCCCGCCAGGATACCTGCTGCCAAAATAACCGGGATATAATCCACCCCCAGAAAACGCACCAGCATGATTCGCACAAAGGAGGTGGCAAAAACATGAGAGGCATAAATATAAAGGGAGTACTGGCCAAAAGCCCTCAAGGAAGGAAGCCAGTTCAAATTCTGTAGAAGGAAACAAACGATAATCACAAAAAAACAGCCTGTATAGGCGATCAATAAATAAAGCCAGGGGATAAAAAACTCAATGTACTGGTAGCCCTTGTCGATATTGATATGGGCGATATTGATCTTGAGGAAAAAATATTGTGCCAGTACAAAAAAGGGAAGTGTAGCCAATAACACCCACCAACGACCCAGCTTTTTAAACGTATCGGGCTTAAAAAAGAATTTGCTCACCAGATCACCGGTCGCCATGAAAATATAATGGTGAAAAATATCATTGATAAAATACAATTGGATGCCGGTACGGTAGAAATACCCGGACATAAAGAAAAGCGCCAGACCGATGGCTATTTGTACGGGCATGGTGACCTTCAACTTCTCTTTTACAAAGGCATAAAGAATCAGCACAAAGAAAAGCGTATGGAGATACCAGAACTGATCGAGGTATCGGGGCGCATATAAAATGTAGAGATAATCCATCCATCCCCGGTCCGCATTCACATAGTTGGATAAGAGTATCTGCATCGTGATCTGTAGCACCGTCCAGATAAGATATACGTACAGGATAGTCTTCATCTTTGATTCCACAAAGGAGAGCAGCCCTCGTTTTGCAAGGCTTTTGGAAATAAATATCCCGGCAATGATGAAGAACAATGGCATCCGGAAACTGAAGAAGGCGATATTGGCGTGTTCCAGGTACAGAAACGGACCCACATCCATTCCTGCGTTCTTGATCCCTTCAAAAACATGTCGGTACAGCACCAACAGGATGGCTATCCCTTTGGCATAATCCGTCCATCCATATCGGTTCGACGCACTTTTCATGGGTGGGTTAATAATTAGAAATTGATGTTCTCGGTTTGCACCTTATTTAATACCGCTCCCAGGTTCTTGTCGCCTACCCCGGAGAGTATTCTGAATGATTTTAAATCGGTAGCCCCGATACCATGATCGGCGGAGAAGACCGTAATGATCCCCTCGCAAATGCTGATCAGTTCCTGGGTATCGGCACGTTCATTCAGGGAAGGCCCTTCAATCAAGATCACATCAAATTCTTCCCGGAGATAATGCAACAATTGACCGAATTTCTCCAGATTGATCATTTCTGAAGGTGTGGCTGAAGACTGATTACATCCTATTGCATATAAATTATCAAATGAGGTTGCACAAACCAGGGTCCTGACCAATTCCGATGCCGGCAACTTGTTATCCAGGTCAAGGTCCGTAATATTATTGGCTGGATGAAAGGTCTCGGTCAACGTGTTGTGGTTAAAGTTCATATCCAACAACAACACCTTTTTCTTACTCAACAGGTAACTATACGCCAATACCTGGGCCAGGGTGGATTTACCGGTTCCTACCTGGGTACTGGTGATGAGAATGATCTTTTTACCCGACTGAACGACCTCATGCCTCAGCTTTCGAATATAATTCTTGAAAAGGTATTCCTTCCGGTTCTTGTTTGCATCAAGCTCCTGGGTCATTAATTCATCCAGAAATACTTTCTTGAGACTGATGGAATTAATGACACTCAACAGACGACCGGGTAATTGCTTCTGAAACTGACTGGGCGTTTTTACCCTCGAATCAAAAAGTTCAGTGAAGATGATCAGCAGGGCCAGCAAAGACATGGTAACCGCGCCCGCCAAACCTGTCTTCAGTAATTTATTTTTGGGCACTGGCTCTACGGCCGGTTGGCCTACCAGGGTTTGTTTAAAATTAGAAGTAGGATCATCCCGTACGAGTCCCTCAGCCTGGTTATACCTTTCACGTAATGTAGCCAGCTGATCGGACTCGATCTCCAGTTGTTTCTCTAAGGCATTTATATCAACAATGCTACCCGGACTGATATTACTCTTTCCATTATAATATCGTATTCGGGTATTGAGGATGTCAACAGTAGATTTGGCGCCTTCCATCAATGCCCTCTCCTCACTCACCTTGTTTTGCAGGTCTTGTAACCGCTCCTTTGATTTAGCAGAACTACCGGACGAAGAACTGGAAAGGATGCGGATCTGGTTATCCAGGTCTGCGATCTCCCGGGTAGTTTCCGGATCAGGAACCGTGAGCTTGGAATTGGCAGCAGCCAGGTTATCCCGACGGTTTTTGAGGTTGATGATGGTCTGCGAATTTGAACTACCCCCACTAATCTTCAACATCTCATCCAATTGGGTCTTATAGGTCTCATAAAGAAATCTATGCTGGTTGTACTCCGCGGTTGATGTTGCCAGGTCTGACTCAAGACCTGTCACTGTTTCCATGGCTGTCTTGCTCATGGTTACCGGGTCAATGGCTCCCTGTCTAACTTTTTCACCTCTAAGGAGGTAATTGAGGGAATCGATCCTCAGCTGTTGCTGGTTGATAAGTGATTGAATGTTTGTGGCCGATGTCTGCGTACGCTCAGAACTCAGGTTCTGATAATAGTTCAGGAACTCGCTACCCAATGTGTTTACCACAAAGGCGGAAAGTTCAGCATGCTCAGAAGAGAATACAATATTCAGGTAGTCGGTCCGGGCAACCCGGTTGATCGACAATCTTTCATTCAGGCTTTTGTAATCGTACCCGTACACTTTCAGGTATTCGTAGGTGTCCTTGTCGGCCTCATTGGTCGGACTGATCTGTTCAGAACGGGATATTTTTTTCCGGATCACTTTTACCAGTGAATCACTCTTTAATTTTTGTTCAAGAGCCTGTTTCTTTTCCTGGTCTTTGATCGTTCGAAAAGCGCGGGAGGGATTCTCCAGGTCATGGATCAATAAACGGTATGAGAGCATACCGATTACCCGTGGAGACCGGAAGGTCTCGATCACATTATTGAATTTTGAGTCTGCGGTAAAAAGATCCACAGCAGTGGTCCCATCAGCCAATCGGATCTTTTCTTCGGTGAAACCGGTGGAATATTGAGCCACCGATTGGTAGCTGTCCTTTTGATTTAATACCAGAAAAAAGGTAGCGACAGCAGCCAGAAAGGATAAGATCAGGATCAGCCATTTACGCTTAAGCAGCACGCGAAACAGGTACAACAGGTCCATAACGCGAAATAACTTTTTGATTTTCAACAAAAATCTAAAAAATATCCGGTATTTCTAAATACCGGATATAAAAACTGTGAAAATAATATGTGGCGAGGGCCTTATCTGTTCTTTAGCAATTTAAAGGTCTGGATGGATTGTCCGTTATTATTGATATTAAGGATATAAACCCCTGTTTTCAGACTGGACAACTCGCCGCCTGCTCCGATCCGGATCAATTGAGGTCCGGCCGACGTTTTACCCAATTCCTTGCGGTACACCAGTTTACCACTCAAATCCACCATCAGGATCGACAAATGCGAAGCTTCGGATTCCAGGTTGATCTGGAGATTGAGCTCGTTGATGAACGGATTAGGCGATATCCTCACCCCTTTCAGGATTACCGCTTCAGGAGCGGTATTCGCCGGGGTGCTGCGGGCTGCAAGGGCGTCGCCATCTCCATCCGGAGCAACATAGCCGGTTTCACCCTGAAGGCCATTGCTGATCACGGCTTCGCCGCTCAGACCATCATCATCATAGGATTCAATGATCAATCCACCGATAAAGGCCCAGTTGGCAAAGGATTCCCCGGTCATGCTGAGTGTGATCTCCCCGTTCTCGTTGGGCACCACATGCTCAAAATAAACGGCCTTGTTCTCGTTCAGGTGTGTATTCAGGTAGCGATGAGTGCCATTGATGGTATAGATTCCGCTGAAATCACCTTCCCAGGCTGAACTACCCGTGATACCAATGCGGTAGTGTTTGGCCTGATTGAGATTCTTCAGTTTGAAGATACCTGTTTCATCACCACGACCTTCCACCCACCAGCTGGTCAACATCACATTATCGGGATAGTCTGTACCTGTGGTCGTACCCACATCAAAGGTTCCGCCAAAATTCTGGGTCACTTCAAGACTGATACCCGTATTGATGTTTTGACTGTTCAGGAGATTTGCCTGGATCTGATCTTTGAACGGTGCGATCGTCGTATTGTTCCAGGGACTGCCCTGTGTTTGGTTGCCGGTAAAGTTTACATATACGATACGCTCCGCGATCATGGCATTGGCCGTATTGCTGTAACCGCTGTTGATGGCTCCATTGATGGCGCGCACACGGTATTGATAGCGGCGGTTAGTAGATACCGAGTTATCGGTATAGCTTTCCACATTGACGCCAACGGTAGTAAGCAGGCTAAAGCTACCACCCGATTCACTACGCCAGATCTGGAACCCGGTTTCGTTATAGCTACGGTCTGACCATTTCAACCGTACACGTTGACCTTCTGTTTCTGTGAAGAGACGCAACGGACGTACAGGTGTAGTGGAAGCATCATATTCTTCCAGCACCAGCGCATTAAAGAAGGCAAAGCGGGCTGCTGCAGCTTTGGTCATGGTTACCTGTATGGTACCATTCGCATCCGGTGTCAATCCGTTCAATTGGATCAACTTATTGCTGTTGTGCGCCGCATTAAAGGTCTTGCTTTGTGCACCAGAGGTCCAGGTAGCTTGTGTATTGAAACCAGAGTTATTGGAACTCAGGATGGCAACGTTATAACGTTTCGCCGTATTCAATCCGGTCAGCTGGAAATCGCGGGCTGATGTTGACTCTTCATAGATCGAAGACTTCAATACATTGTCATTAAACACACCGCTGTTATTTCCAGTTACCATACCGCCATTCCAACCTTCACTCCAGTTTTGCACCAGGCGGAATCCAACCGAAGTGGTGGCATCATTATCATCTTTCAGGTTGGAAAGGGTCAGGTCACTGAAGGGGAAGCCACCCAATTCATTCCAGGGTTGCTGGCCTTCGGCTGTTCCTTTGGTACCAACTACATTGAGGTACCAGGAACGTGTTCCGTTATCGGTCACGCTAATATCAAACAACCGCTCAACCGAAGCTCCAAAGTTATCAGTCACAGTTACTTTCACCCCTTTATAAATACCCAGGTCATCCGTACCCGGATTGATGTTGATGGTACCTGTGCCATTCCCTGTATTGATATAGGAGGCAAAGGCAGGCAGGTTCGCAATAGTCAGGGTCAATACATCACCGGCATCATCGGTAGCGGTCAGGTTAAGAACGCTACTGTTTCCGGATTTAACAAACTGATTGGCTACGGCAGGGAACACAGGTGCTTTATTACCCGTGGTTACGCTTACCGCGCTAGTTTGATTTGATGTGCCATAGGCATTTACAGCAGCGATCTTGTAATAGTAGGTTGTGCTGCTTAATACAGTAGCATCTACATAAGAGGTTGTATTTGCATTATCTGCTCCCGGGTTCAGCAAGGTGTATACACCATTCTCGGAAGTGGAGCGATAAACTTCATAACGGGTTTCGTTATAAGCTACATCCGTCCACTGTAAACCAACTGTTCCATCAGGCAGGTTCTGGGCAGAAAGACCAGTTGGCAGCACAGGGCTTGTACCATCATCAAATACCTGCTCCAGAATAAATCCATTCAGGTAACCAACAGGAGCACCGGGAGCCTTGCTCATGGTTACAGTAATGTAACCATTTGCGTCAGCTGTAAGTCCGGTAAACACAGCCAGGTTCTGATTATTGTTTTGTGTATTCAGTGAATGTGATTCAGCACCGATTGTAAATACTGTGCTTCCGTTATCAGGTACCCCAGTCCAACGGCTGCTGGCCATCAGGCGCAAGTTATATTTATATCCTGCAGGCAGGCCCGCTAAACGGAATTGTACGGTCTCTGGTGCACCAAAGATGCCAAAGAAGTAATAATCACGGATCACATCATCCGGCAGGATACCACTGTTATTTCCAGTAGTGGCACCTTCATACCAACTGTTCCAGGGCGCATCAAGTATGGAGAAGGTCACAGGCCCGGTTTGACCAGCCGCATTGGCCAGCGCCACTGTGGCGGTGCTGCTCACGTTATTCCACGGACTTGTAGCCGCCTGGAAGCCCGGATTCAACATATTGACATAATAAACCGCGCCTCCGGGATCCTTATCATTTATGGTTACAACAAAAGAGCTTGTTCCGCTTCCACCATTTCCATCATTCACTTTCAAGCCAATCGTATAGGCCCCGGCCGCTGCATAACCTGGACTAAGGGTCAGGGTAGCCTGACCGTTGCCAAGATCATTCAGTTGAACAAAAGCAGGTAATCCTGTACCATCCCACACCAGTCCGGCATTGCCATCCTGGTCATTGGCGGTAAGGTTTACCACCTGTACCCCACCCTCATCCAATGTAATATTGGACACGGTATTGATGGTGGGAACATAATTGCTATTTACCGTCACCACGAAATCGGCGGTATCCTTTCCACCTTGCACATCGGTAACGATGACACGGACAGGATAGCTACCCAGTTGGCTAATATTCGCGTTGAACGTGATGGTGCCAGTACCATTACCTGTTGCGGCAAAGGCGGCAAAAGAAGGTAGTGTACCCGGATCAAGTGTCAGGTTTTCACCATCGCCGTCGGTAGCACTCAAATTCAATACAAAGGGAACATCATACCGTATCGTGAAATCAGATACGGAGTTGATGACAGGTATTGTGTTCAGGGTGCGGCTGCTGGCTTCATTGGTGAATGCACTGAGTCCGCCTACTCCTTTGGCACGAACCTGATAGTAATAAAGTACGTTGCTAAACAGACCTTCGTCCACATAAGTGGCCGTAGCGCCTGCATTGGAGGTACGGGTGGCCAACAAGCGATAGTTGCTGTTGTCACCTACACTCCGGTATATTTCAAATTCTGTTTCGTTATTGCTATTGTCATTCCAGCTCAATTCAATATTGCCTGCACTGATACCAGAGGCATTGAGTGAAGTTGGCGCTCCAGGAATCGCAGGAAGTGCTGCGGTAACGGCTGTAGAATAATCATAAACATTATTCATCAGGTTCACTACCTCCGTGGCACTTAATGCCTTTCCATAGATCATGAAGTTATCCAGCTTACCATCAAACTGGCCAAAGCCGGTATTGAGGGCGTTGGTACCGTTGTCATCACCGATCATGGATGCATCTGTAGTGGTACCGAGTGAGCTAAAGCCCAGACTGGTATTGGAAGCCACCTCAGTTCCGTTTACGTAAAGGCGCAGGGTCGATCCACTATACACGAGCGCTATATGGTTCCAACCGGTGCTGGTGTAGGGAGTGGTCAGACTGCGACGTGTATTATTGCTGGCTACACCGGCAATCAATTGGTTTGCGTTGATATACATGGCCAAACCATCATCATTTCCTCCAAGGTCAAATACACCCCGGTTGGAGCTGGTCACATCCGCTTTCATCCAGAAAGCAACCGTTTTGGCATTGTAACCTCCGCGGATATAATCACCCGTGGCAGTGGTAACTGTCAGGTCTTGCGTAGATCCGTTCATTTCAACGGCATGGCTGCCTTCCTGTTTATCACTGCTATTGAAAGTGGGGGTATTATTCGGTGTAACGGTTCTTCCATTTCCCGTTGCATCATCATAATTGCCATTGAATTTCCAATTGGCCTGGGCTGAATTAACCGGGATAAACGCAGAGGCACCGACGCTACCTACTGCGCGAAGGCGGTAATAATAGCGGGTCGATGGCGCCAGAGAGAAACTATCTACAAAACTGGTGGCATTGGCTGCGGCGAAACCGACCGTGGAAAATCCAGATTCAGATTCTGTACTTCTCCAGATCTCAAAGCCATTTTCGTTATTGCTGTTATCGGTCCAGGTAAGATTGATCTTATTATAACTGGCAGAAGTAGCCACCAGATTAGAAGGATTGGCCGGGCTGCCACCAGGAGCCGTGAAATTTTCAGTGAATTGTGTCAGCGGAATCGTTACATAAGAGGTTCCGGTTGAAGGAGTCCTCCAACTTACAGTCAGCGATTCGCCACTGCTGCGGTCGAAGAAAGCCACAGCGATGGGGTAGGTACCTGCTGTCAGGTTCAGATTGCTGGATGTTGCATTCTGCGCACCATGCACGCCATCATTATTTACAGTTGGCGAACCCGAGAATGAATAGGGACTGGTAATGGTGTTGCGTGCCCCTAACCAAAGCCGGCTACCATCATCAGAATTCGTCCGGAAATTATAGGTACCCGATGTCGGGATATTGATCACCCCTTCCCAGAGGAAACCATATCCATCCGGAACCAATCTTTCGGAAACAATATCAAATGAATTGGAGTAACCCGTTTTTACAGCTGTTGTAGTGGTAAAATTGGGCAGGTTATTCCAGGTGCCTTCTACATACTTAAAGGAGAAGCCAGAAATGATCGTCGTGGCATTCACCTGGTTACTTGGAGCGGAAATATTTCCCGAGAAATCACGGGCACGAACAGAGAACCCGTAGGCGGTCTGTTGTTCAAGTCCATTGACCGTGAAAGATGTTCCGCTGGTGGTATAAGCTTTATTTCCGTTGATATAGATATCATATTTATCGATACCCACATCATCAGTAGCAGCCACCCACGATAAAGAAACAGAAGAGCGGGAGGTCCCTACAACTGCCAGACTTGTGGGGGCAGTAGGAATCTGGGAATCTGATTGTGTTGTACCACTAAATTCAGGGCTGTTCGCGCCGGCTCCGTTACCATTGATGGCGCGGATCAGATAATAATATTTTGCGGCCGGGGTAAGACCCAGGTCGGTATAGGTAAGTACATTCTGACCTGTTATGGTGATCAGTGTGTAAGGTCCGCCTGAAGTGGTTGAACGATATATTTCATACCCTGTCTCATTATTCACCGGATTGGGGTTCTCACTCCAGTCTAGGCGCAGTGAAGAATTCGACACGGCCATCGCGGTTGGGTTGGAGGCGGCATCGGGAAGGTTTGAGCCTGCAGCATTGATCACCACGTAATCAGGAGAGAAGCTGCTGCTGCAACCAAATTGTTCCGTTACCCTTACGCGGTAGGATCCAGGGCCCGCATTGATCACGTTGGTGGTTCCCATCAGTGCATTGTCACTAACCCTGCGCCACTCGTATGATGTGTAGCCGGTTGGAACGGAAAGCGGTACAGTGGTACTGCCGTCAGGCGCCGGTAATACGTTGGAGCGCATGCCATCAATACTGATGGGGGGTGTTACAGTGGCTGTTTTTTCCTGAACAACAATGGGTGCAGGAGACCATTCAGACCATGCTCCGGTTGAGGTTCTTTTGAACCTGGCGGAATAGGTACCAAAACTGGTAGCTGTGTATTCACTGGCAGTAGCACCAGAAATAGTTACTCCATTTTTTCTCCACTCATACGCAAAAAATCCAGCCTGAAGACCCATACGCACACTGATCGGATCGCCGGGACAAAATTCCGTCCGGCCAAAGTAAACAAGTGGATTCGCTTTATGAAAAGTACTGAGGGAAGGAAAATACTCACTCTCATTCCAATACGTGTTCCATACTCCATGTCCAAGCGTTGGATAAAAGAACTGCCGAAGGTAGCCGCCTAAATTATTATAGGCCGTAATTACTTCGGTGACGGTATAGGGAGCGGGCGCCGCATCCGTTCCTCCATTGGACAGCCAGAAAGGAACCGTGATGTGGTTGGGCATATTCGGAATATAACCCAGGGAAGCAGCAGAGATCGGCATGGCTGCACTCACCAGTTTCGGATACTGAGCCGTAAAGCCCCAGGTAGCCTGGCCACCGGCAGAAAGACCGGAAACAACAATGCGGTCAATATCAAGTTTGATATATTTTACAAAGGAATCGATCAACTGTGTCATGTTGATGAAATTCCCATCGGTATAAAAACCGGTAGTATTTTGTGGGTAGAAAAGAAAACCATCGAAATTCCCATTGTTCACATTATCTGCATGAATAGACCCACCATGCAGGAGCTGATATTCGTTATCATACAAGGTACCCTTCTCCCCCAGTCCATGTAAAAACATCAACATGGGGTATTTCTTCCCGTCGGCTACATTGTGCTGATAGGATTTGGGAAATTTGATACGAAACACCATCCCGTTGTAATAATAACACTTGTACCCATATTGAAAGGGAGTCTTGTTGGCCCAGGAAAGCCGGTTGGTATGACCCCATTTTGCAATGGTATTCCACGCGGGAAGTGCGGGTTGATTGGTAGTTGTAAAGACCATGTCCGGGTCGGCAGGGTCTAAAGCACCATCTTGGGCGTTGGATGAGGATACAAGAAGGAACAGCCCCAAAATGGCGCACAGTAGTTTTCTTAACATACAGATTAAGTTTGGCCTAATTCAATAAGTCAAATAGTTGTGATTAAATGAGGCTTCCAGTAAGAAATGGAGATAAATGCGTGCAGCTTTTCGAGGAAGGGATAAACAAAGATATGATTCTTTGACATATTTCCAAATTGAGCCCCTTTCCAAGCCCACTAATTCATTGAAGCTTAATAAAAAAACCAAGCCGGAAACCCGGCTTGGTTTTTATGTTTATTCAGGAATACCTGATTATCAACTACTTCCTCATCAACTTGTAGAACCAGGTCGTACCATTGGATCCTGTGATCCGGAGGAGGTAGACACCGCTCTTCAGCGAAGTGAGTTCACCACCACTTCCGATCTGCAAGGACTGTGTTCCGGCTGTCAAAGCTCCCAGTTCTTTCTTGTAAACCACCTTGCCGCTGATATCCATCAGATGGACAGACATCCTTTCGACATTGGTTTCGAGTTTGAACTGAACACGAAGCTCATTCACAAACGGATTCGGGTAGGCTTTCAGACCATTCAGGATCTCTGCTGCAAGATCATCCTGTCCTGCCCCTCTCCTGTTCATATCGGCCGGTTCAGCGGTCACATTTCCATTCAGGTTACCATTCCGGTTGCTGATCACGGGTTCACCGCTTCCACCATCATCGTCATACGACTCGAGGATGATCGCACCCCAGAAGGCCCAGTTGGCAAAGGATTCACCGGTCATGCTGATGGAAATCTCTCCATTCTCATTCGGCACTACATTTTCAAAATAGACCGTCTTATTCTGGTTCTTATGCGTATTCAGGTAACGATGGGCTCCATTGATAGTGTATATACCACTGAAGTCGCCCGACCAGTTGGAACTACCTGTGATACCGATCCGGTAATGTTTGGCCTGGTTCAGGTTGACCAGTTTCAGGATACCTGTTTCATCTCCGCGACCTTCAACCCACCAGCTGGTGAGCATTACGGCATCGGGATAAGTAGTACCACCTGTAAGACCCTGATCAAATGCACCGCCAAAGTCCTGTGTAATGATCAGCCCAACACCGGTGTTGATACCGCCATTGTCATTGAAGTTGCTCACTTGTTCACCCGTCAACGGTGTTTTGTTGGTATTGTTCCAGGGAGCTGCTGCCGGATTGGTCAGGTTCAGGTTGATATACGTTGTTTTCTCGGCAACATAAGCACTTGCACTGTTGCTATATCCACTCTGGATTCCGCCGTTGATGGCACGAATACGGTAGTGGTAGCGACGGTTGGCAAGGACGCTGTTATCGGTATATGCTTCCACATTGGCGGCTAAGGTTGTCAACAAACTATAGCTTCCTCCTGATTCACTACGCCATACCTCAAATCCTGTTTCGTTGTAACTGCGGTCAGACCATTCCAGTTTCACTCTCAATCCTTCTGCCTGCGCAAATAAGCGCAACGGCCGGATCGGTGTGGTCGATGCATCGTACTCTTCAAGCACAAGGGCATTCATGAAGATATAAGTGGCTCCTGCTGCCTTCGTACCAGAAACAGAGATCACACCACTTGCGTTGGGGGTAAGTCCGTTCAACTGGATCAACTTGGTGCTATTATGCGCCGCGTTGAAGACCTTGCTTTGTGCTCCGGAAGTCCATGTAGCCTGCGTGCTAAACCCTGAGTTATTCGAACTCAGAATCGCCACATTGTAACGCTTGGCTGGATTCAACCCGGTCAATTCAATGTTCTTCGCGGTGGTGTTACCATCATAGATAGATGATTTCAACACGTTATCACTAAACACACCTGAGTTGTTACCGGTAACCATACCACCATTCCAACCTTCGCTCCAACCTTGTACCAGACGGAGTCCGGTTGGGGTATTGGCATTGTTATCATCCCGCAGGTTACTTACCACCAGGTTATTGAAGGGGAATCCGCTTACATCATTCCAGGGCTGTACCCCTTCAGCGGTCCCCTTGGTTCCAACAAAGTTGACATACCAGGAACGGGTGGCGTTGTCTGTTACTGTGATATCAAACAATCTTTCTACAGACAATCCCGCATTATCCGTTACTGTCACCTTCACATCTTTGAAGATACCAAGGTCATCACTACCCGGGCTCACACTGATGGTGCCTGTTCCATTTCCACTTGGGGTGAAGCTGGCGAAGGCAGGCAGGTTAGTGACGGATACTGTAAGCACATCTCCTATATCATCTGAACCATTGACATTTACATTTACCACATTTCCTGTTTTCACAAAGACACCACCAATGGCCGGAAGAACCGGTGCTTTGTTCACCGTGGTTACATTCACCGCGGTGGTTTGACCAGATGGGCCATAACCATTCACGGCTTCGATCTTATAGTAATAAGTCGTACTACTCAACACACTGGCGTCAATATAGGAGGTCGTATTGGCATTGTCGGCTCCAGGGTTCAGGAGTGTATAAACTCCGTTCTCTGTTGTCGAACGATAAACATTATAACGGAGTTCATTATAGGCCACATCATTCCACTGCAATCTGACAGATCCGTCAGGCTGGTTCTGGGCTGTAAGACCGGTGGGAAGCACAGGCGTTGTGCCATCATCAAACACTTGTTCGAGGATCAGGCCATTCAGGTAACCTACAGGCGTGCCTGGAGCCTTGCTCATGGTAACGGTGATAAAGCCGTTTGCGTCAGCGGTAAGACCTGTGAACACGGCCATGTTCTGGCTGTTGTTCTGAACGTTCAGGGTTTGTGATTGCGCACCGATGGTATAAACTGTACTACCATTGTTGGCAGTACCTGTCCAACGGCTGCTACCCATGATTCGCAGGTTGTATTTGTATCCAAGGGGCAGACCTGCCAGGCGGAATTGAACCGTCTCAGGAGCACCGAAGATGCCAAAGTAATAGTAATCACGGATCACGGCATCAGGCACAATACCACTATTGTTACCGGTTGTCGCACCTTCATACCAGCTGTTCCATGGCGCACTGAGGATCGAGAAGGTTACCGGTCCGCTTTGACCAGCCTCGCTGGTCAGCGTAGCTGTTGCTGTACTGCTGATATTATTCCACGGACTTGGTGCTGCCTGGTACCCGGGGTTGAGCATATTGACATAATACACACCACCACCCGGATCCTTATCATTGACAGTGATCACCAGCGCACGTGTACCTGATCCACCGTTACCGTCATTTACTTTTAATTCTACATTATAAACACCTGCAGATGCAAATCCAGGGCTTACGGTTAAGGTTGCCTGGCCATTGCCCAGATCATTTAATTGAACAAAGGCAGGTAGACCTGTACCATCCCAAACCAGGCTGCCATTGCCATCCTGATCGTTTGCAGTCAGGTTACGCACCTGTACCGCGCCTTCATCCAAGGTAACATTGGTTACCGCATTGATCACGGGTACATAGTTGCTATTTACAGTGACCACAAAGTCAGCTGTATCCTTGCCGCCCTGTACATCGGTTACGATGACACGGACAGGATAACTACCCAGGTGACTCAGGGCTGCGCTAAAGGTGATGGTTCCTGTTCCATTTCCTGTGGGGTTAAATACCGCAAAAGAAGGCAGGGTACCCGGATCCAGCGTCATGCTTTCACCATCCCCGTCAGTAGCGGTCAGGTTCAGTACATATGGCACATCGTACCGTATGGTGAAATCCGCAACCTGATTTATTACTGGTACCGTGTTCAGCGTCCGGCTGCTCGCTTCGGTGCTGAAACTGCTTAATCCACCGGCGCCTTTCGCGCGCACTTGATAGTAATAAAGCACATTGCTAAACAACCCTTCGTCTATGTAGGTGGCAGTAGCTCCTGCATTTGACCCACGAGTGGCCAGTAAGCGGTAGTTGGTGTTGTCGCCTACGCTACGGAATATTTCAAATTCAGTTTCATTATTGCTATTATCATTCCAGCTTAACTCAATGCTCTGCGCACTAACTCCAGACGCTACCAATGAAGTGGGTGCACCTGGTGCCGGTGGCAAAGGATCGGTAACAGCAGATACCAGGTCGAATTCACCATTCATCAAGGCCTGTATCTGGGTTGCATTCAGGGCTGAACCATAGATGCTGAAATTATCGATCCGACCATCAAAATTGCCAAAGGTGGTATTGAGTGCCGTTCCTCCATTATCATCACCGATCATCGATGCATCGGTAGTTGTACCGATGGAGCTAAACAGCAGACCTGTGTTTGAAGCTACTTCGGAACCATTCACATAGAGTCGAATGGTTGAACCACTATATACAAGCGCCACATGATTCCAACCGGTACTTGTAAAAGGAGCACTGATTGTTGCCCTCACATTATTGCTGGCTACACCGGCAACGATCTGGTTGGCATTCAGGCGAAGGGCCAGGCCATCATCTGCACCACCCAGGTCGAAAATGCCGCGGTTGCTGTTGCTTACATCCGAACGCATCCAGAGCGCGACAGTTTTGGCATTGTACCCACCACGGAGATAATCTCCTGCGGCAGTATTTACTGTCAGGTCTTGTGAAGATCCATTCAGATCAACCGCATGAGATCCTTCTTGCTTATCACCACTATTAAATGTGGGTGAGCTGTTCGCGGTCAATGTACGTCCATTGGGAGATGCATCATTGTAGTTGTTATTGAACTTCCAATTGGCTTCGGCTGTATTAACCGGAGCAAAGCTGGATTGTCCGCCGATGCTCACTGCCCGTAACTGATAGTAATAACGAGTGGAAGGATCAAGATCAAGGCTATCCACAAAAGAGGTGCTGTTTGCTGATGCATTTCCTACAATCACAAAGCCAGTTTCTGAATTCGTACTTCTCCATACTTCAAAACCATTCTCATTATTGCTGTTATCGGTCCAGTTCAGGTTGATACGATCAAACCCACCGGATGTAGCTATAAAATTGGTGGGAGCAGCCGGCGAGGTTCCGCCACTTCCGCCATCCGTAAATTGAGCACTTGGAATAGTTACATACGAGGTTCCTGTAGAGGGTGTCCTCCAGCTAACGGTGATGCTATTTCCACCTGTTGCTTCGAAATACGCGATAGCGATCGGATAGGTACCTACTTGCAGGTTAACACTGGCCGAGGTGGCATTTTGTGCCCCATGTAAACCATCGTTACTTACAAGCGCCGTACCCGCATGGCTATAGGGGCTTACCGTTCCATTCAGCGTACCGAGGTAAAGTTTGCTTCCATCATCCGAGTTGGTGCGGAAGAAATAGTTACCTGCCTGGGTAATCCGGATTGATCCTTCCCATACGATACCAAAGTTGTCGGCCCTGTTGGCCACGTTGATATCAGGTGTAGCTGAAACTCCGGTTTCAAGCGGGGTGAGTGTATTGAAGTCAGGTAATACACTCCAGTTCCCTTCTACATACCGGTAGTAGAGACCGTTCAAACGAACCACCGCACTTACCTGGTTACTTGCCGGAGAAAGGTTACCGGCTATATCTCTTGCTCTCACAGTGAAAGCATAGGTATTTCCAGTTACCAGACCATTAACGGTGAACTCCAGATTAGAGGTGCTGTAAGCCTTACTTCCGTTGATGTAAATATCATAACGTGCAATTCCTACATCGTCCGTAGAAGCACCCCAGCGAAGGGTCACCGAGCTACGGGATGTATTGCCCACATACAAATTGGATGGAGCGCTCGGAAGCTGACTATCCGACAAGGTCGTTCCATTAAATTCAGGTGTATTGGGGCCAGCACCATTATTATTGATCGAACGAATGAGATAATAGTACTTGGTAGCCGGCAACAAATTGTTGTCCGCATAGGTCAACACATCTGCTGCTGTGATCGCAATCAGGGTATAGGGCCCGCCAGATGTTGTTGATCTGTATATTTCAAACCCGGTTTCATTGTTGAGCGGGTTCGGGTTTTCACTCCAGTTTAATTGGAGTGAAGTATTAGAGGTTGGCAATGCACTTGCACTGGAAGCTCCGTCAGGCAGGTTGGAACCTGTGGCATTGATCACCGTGAAGTCAGGGCTGAAACTGCTGGTACAACCGAATTCTTCATTCACTTTTACCCGGTAAGCACCAGGACCAACGTTCACCACTGCGGTATTACCCACCAGAGCGTTGTCGCTCACACGGCGCCATTCATATGAAACGTAATCATCCGGTACAGAGAGGGGCACGGTCGTGCTGCCATCTGGTGCAGGAAGTACATTACTGCGAAGTCCGCTTATCGCAATTGGAGGAGTGATGGTGGGAGCTTTCATTTGTACAACAACAGGGCTGGGTGACCAATCACTCCACTCACCCGTTGCGGTTCGCCTGAACCGGGCATCATATGTACCAAAAGTTGTTGTGGTATATTCATTACCGGTAGCACCCGGAATCACTACCCCATCCTTTCTCCACTGGTAGGCATTAAATCCGGCCTGCAGACCCATTCGCACACTTACAGGGTCACCCGGACAGAATTCAGTTCGTCCAAAGAAAACATGAGGATTCGCCTTATGAAAAGAACTCAATCCGGGGAAGTAATCCGGATCGTTCCAGAAATTTCCCCAGATACCGTGTCCACCATTTGGATAAAAGAACTGGCGGATATTACCCCCCAGGTTCTCATACGCAGTGATTACTTCATTAACAGTATATGGTGCCGGAGCCGGGTCAAGTCCACCATTGGCGATCCAAATGGGAACGGTAATATGCGAATTCATTGGAGCTATATAACCCAATGAAGCGGCTGAAATCGGCATAGCAGCCGCAAACAACCGGGGGTTATATGCCAGAAAACCCCAAGAGCCCTGACCACCCGAAGAAAGACCAGATACAACGACCCGGTTTATATCTAATTTGATATGTTTTGCCATGGAATCTGCAAACCGTGCAATGATGTCAAAGGCACCATTGCTAAAGAATCCATCGGTGTTTTGCGGGTAAAGTAAAAAGCCGTCAAAGGTGCCATCATCTACACGTTGTGCGTGTTGCTGGCCACCATGACGTAACTGGTATTCATTATCATACACTGTACCTCTTTCACCTAAGCCGTGAAGGAAGATAAGCATCGGATACTTTTTACCATCCGCTACATTATGTGCGTAGGATTTAGGGAATTTCACCCGAAACGGAACACCATTGAACCAATAACAGCGATACCCATACGAATACGGGTTCCAGTTTAAACGGTTGGTGTGCCCCCATTTTGCGATGGAATTCCAGGCAGGTTGTGCTGGCTGATTCGTTGTAGTGAATACAACATCAGGATCGGCCGGATTGAACACCCCTGTCTGAGCTTTCACTCCCCCGGTCATGAATAGGAACATGCCAAGGAAGACACAGAGTAAGAATTTTTTCATTTTGCAAGATTTAACAATAAAAGAAAGGTGGCTTAGCGAGGGATAAGTAGAATTTACAATCTTGCGTTCTTGAAAAGGATTGGATCCTATAGGTGAAACTACTTAGAGGGGGGATCAGGCAATTCGTTAGGAAGGTGGACAGAACGGTTTTCGCGGATTCGAAATTATCACTTTAAATAGGAATTAACAAACACCCAGATCAGGGATGGGAAAATTATGTCCTTTTTTAAATTATAAACATTTGATTAATAATGTATTAGAATCCAATTGTGGAAAAGATTATTTAATAAATACCACTAAAAGGCCATGTTGCTCCAAATAGGCTGGAAGACTGTTGTCCATATAACTATATATATGGGCCTTTGTGGATTTGATCATTCCAAAGGAATATTGCTGGTTGAACAGGCTGTCTGCGAAAATATTCCGGCAAATACGGTTGATGAACCCGGTTGAATCACGCATTAATCCATCAAAGGTCCTGGCGCTGGTTTCGTTTTGATTCATTTCCCGGGTCAATGGATCGGGCCATGTGAGGAACAGGGCAGGCTTCTGTTTATAGAAAATTCGTGGGCTAAAAGAGCCATGGTTCTTAACGCCGGTTTTGATCTTTTCCGCATGGGCCATTTCCAGGTTATTCAATCCGAGTACGTCAATGATTGTCCCTTTATACGTATAGGCCACACCGCCTGCGGCGGTAACTCCTAAGGATGGGAAACTATCGGCTGGCGAGAATACATCGTTGAGCGTATTTCCAATATTCCGGCCATTCATAGCTATATCAAATTCGCCTTGCAATTGGGAGCGATTCAGGATATCGGGTTTCCATTTTTTTATATACCCGGTCATTGTATTTTTTAATCCATCGGATTGAAAACTGGCTTCATCTGTGGAATTTCCATTTAAAAAAAGCAACAATAATACAGCCAATCCTGCCCTGGCCATTCTGGGAAACCGCATCCAGGCTCTCCCTGTTGTTTGTATAAAAAATAAAAGAATCAGTGGATAGGCTGTCTGAAAAAACCGGGAGTATTTAAAATGATCTCCTCCTGACAAAAAGGGATACAGTGTAAAGAAAAAGATAAAGAGTACCAGTGTTATCCCTTTAAAATCCCTCATCGCACCAAAAAATCCCTTTTGTATAAAAAAACAGATCAACGAAAGGGGAAACAATAAATAGGGAATGACGGTCGTATGGCGCAGTGAATCATAAAAATAAAAGAAGGCCTGCCTTATATTTCCCATCAGGGACATGCTAACCTTGGCATAAAAGGTATTGGGAACAGGATATCCAAAATACACAATTCGGAAAGTGGTGATCGCCAAAAAACCGATCAGGCCAAAAATGAGTGGCATGAAAAAATGCGCAGGGGGAATTTTTTTTTCGTTGCCTGACGCTTGTCTGTTCCACCAGAATGAAAGGATCAATAATCCACCAAGTGCGAAGGTGAAGAGCAATCCTTCCGGGCGGATAAAGGGTAAGAGTAAACAGATCAGGGCCAGGTACCGATGTTCCCGGGTGGTTCTTTTTTCTTTGATCAACAAAATGGTACCATGTACAACTGCATAGATCCATAAACAGGTATCCATGAGGGCAAAAACACTCCAGTCCAAAAACCCAGGCGTTAGTAATAAAAATAAGACAGCTCCCCAGGCCAGATAGGTTTCGCCGGTCTCTTCTTTAATATATCTATGTAAAACTGTTAAGGTCCTATAGGTGATAAAAAAGCAAAGTGCAAATACCGACCATTCGAAAGGAATGAATTTGATCAGGTATAAAACAGAAAGGATAAGTACCCAGAGCATGGAAGTAAAGCCTTCTACCTTTTCCCCTCCCGGAATGTACACAAATCCATGTCCTTCTACCAGGTTGCGTACATACACAAAGTAGATATTGGCATCATCGATCCCGGTCAAGGGGTTGGTCAACCCCAACCACCAGCGAAGTAAGGTGGCAAATACGAGGGTTAAAAATATCGTGATACTTGTTTTCATCGGTAATATCTTGATAATCTTGCTTTTTCAAAGTTGAAAAAAGCAAAATAAGAGTAATTTTATCGCCAAAATAGTAATATCACCCGTATGATGCTATTAATTATTCTATTTTATTTCTGTTTGTTCATTGTCTTTTATGCCTATGTCGGATACGGGATATTGCTTTGGTTCCTGATAAAATGGAGGAATGTGTTTGGTGGAGGCAAAACGAAGATCGCGGAATTACCTGAGCCGGTACCTGGCGCCACCCTCGTGGTTCCCTGTTTTAATGAGGCGGATTTTCTGGAAGAAAAGATCAGGAATTGTTATGCGCTGGATTACCCGGCTGACAGGCTGGAGATAATCTTCATCACTGATGGTTCAACAGACCATTCGGGGGATATATTAAAGGCGCACCCCCGCATTAAACATATGCACTCTCCCGAAAGAAGGGGGAAGATCGCTGCCATGCACCGGGCGGTAGGGGAAGTAAAGTTTGACCTGGTCATTTTTTGTGATGCCAATACGAGCCTGAATCCAGAGGCCATCCGAAATATCATCCGGCATTATTCAGATCCCAAGGTAGGTGGGGTGGCTGGGGAGAAACAGGTCATTTCCCGGGACGGAACCAATAAAGCGGGGTCAGGGGAAGGATTTTATTGGAAGTATGAATCTTTTCTCAAGAAACTTGATTCCGCCTTTTATACGGTTGTTGGTGCTGCGGGGGAATTATTCTCCTTTCGAAAAGAACTGTATGAAAGACCAGATGAAGGGACCATCCTGGATGATTTTATTCTCTCCCTTCGGGTTTGTATGAAGGGGTACCGTGTGGTATATGAACCCGCAGCCGTAGCATCCGAAGCGCCCTCATTCTCCTTGGCGGATGAGCGTAAACGTAAGATCCGGATCAGTGCAGGAGGGTTTCAGTCGGTAGTGATGTTGGCAGGACTGTTGAATATATTTAAATATGGCAAAGCCTCCTTTCAATATATATCTCACCGGGTATTGCGCTGGGTGGTATGCCCGTTTCTGCTGCCTCTGATACTCGGATTGAACATTATTCTGGCATTAAAATCACCCTCTCCCCTTTTTGATGTCCTTTTGGTGGCCCAGGTCCTGTTTTATGGGTTGGCGATCCTGGTAAGTATCGTAAAAGTACGTGTCGGGATCATTAAGTTATTGTTGATTCCATATTACTTCGTCTTTATGAACCTATCCTTATACCAAGGTTTTTTCAGGTATTTGCGTGGAAATCAGTCTGTTTTGTGGGAAAAGGCCAAAAGGGGAGTTTAACATACCACTTTAAGGGTATTTACTAAAATACGTGCCTGGGAATTTTGAAATTCGAGAACTGGGCACTACTTTTATGGCCAATTCTACTATTGCTGCCAACCCATCCCTTCCTTTGAATACCCACCCTGGCATTTCAATAATTGAAATGTTGTCCTCCAATATCATCTTATCGTAAACCTCTATCCGGAATTCCTCTGAATGCCTCCACCTATGCGATACCATAATTAAATTAATTATTGGTTCAAAGGAATTACGCTATGAAACGAAAAGTATTGATAATTGAGAAGAGTGAGGCTATTGCATTCTTACTAAAAACTGTACTGCAAAAACAATACCGAATCGTATCGGATCGGAATTGTATCAGCGGAATGGCCAGTCTTCAAATGGGTGCCACTGACGCCATCATTCTATCTGTAGATGATATTCAAGACATTAACTATGATTTTCTCCGACATGTAAGAAGCAGTTATTTGTTTCTTTCCATTCCGGTTTTCGTAGTCACGAACAATCATTCGCCCGAATTTCGGGCTCACCTGAAAAACCTGGGGGTCACTGAAGTATTGCTGAAACCCTTTGATCCGCTGTATTTACAGAAGCGTGTTCAGGAAGCGATCCAGGAATCCGAATTCGCCTTCAGCAATGTTTCCCTCAATTTCAGCAATGTTGAAATGGGGTCCCTGAAAGTAAGTATTTGATCTCGTCCCCTTTTTTCTATAACCCTTTGAAAATTGAAAACTGAACATGAAATCATTGACTACCATATTGCCTGACCAGGTCAGCAAGCATGGCCATCCCGAAATGGATAGCGGTGGTGAAATGCGATTATTCCACATCCATTTCCATAAGTCAGCCAATGCCAAACACAATGGCTATATGGCTGATAGCTACATTTCCGCCAGAACCCGTTTACTTCGGTTGATGGAGAACGATAGCCAACTTCCCGAGGCCATCATTATCAATTTCCCCTTTCGGGAGAATGAATTCAGCAGTTTTTGCACCTGGCTAAAGAGCCATTATAAACTGTCGTTTATTCCTGTTGTTTACAATAAAGAATTTCTGAATGCCGTCCAGTTCGATATGCTTCAACGCATGAAACTGGTGGACGATATCACCGAGGTATCCGAAACCCAGGCTTTTCTGGATAAGGTGAAATTTCTCAGCAAGGTGGGTAAATACCGGATGGAAAAAGCCGCTTCGAATATCACCATCGACAACCAGGTCCTGATGGCAAAAGCAGGAAATGGTTTCAACTACCTGCTGAAAAGAACAGTTGATATTCTTATCGCCTCCCTGCTCATCCTTTTCTTCCTGCCTGTATTCATCCTGATCGCAATCGCTATCCGGATTGAAAGTCGTGGGCCGGTTTTCTATACCGCTCAACGCGCAGGAAAAGGATTCAAGGTGTTCAACTTTTACAAGTTCCGCACCATGATCCTGGATGCTGACAAGAAGCTGGCGGAAATGAAGCAACTGAACCAATACCAGAACAATGGTACCGGGGCAAGTTTCTTCAAGATCAAAAATGACCCCCGTATCACCAAGGTTGGCTGTTTTCTTCGTAATACAAGCCTGGATGAACTTCCTCAATTATTCAATGTACTGAAAGGCGATATGTCCATCGTGGGTAACCGCCCCCTCCCCCTCTACGAAGCCTCTACACTTACCACCAATGAATGGTCGGAAAGGTTTATGGCCCCTGCCGGTATCACCGGATTGTGGCAGGTTAAGAAGAGAGGCCAGGAAGATATGTCTGCAGAAGACCGGATATCTCTGGATATCGACTATGCCCGGAAAAACAACCTGATCTCCGACCTTAAGATCATGGCTGTGACTCCCAAGGCATTATTTCAGAAAACGAATGTGTAAATCGTTTCTTTTTTATTATTTTTCGTCCCTATAAACCTGAAGCATGACAAACACTAATCCCTTAGTGTCAATAGTTACACTTACCTGGAACACAACACCCGTAACCTGCGAATTCCTTCACTCCCTGAACAGGGAAAATACCTACAAAAACGTTGAAGTGATCGTGGTGGACAATGGCTCCAAAGAGGATCCTACTGCCACATTCAAAGAAATTTACCCGGATGTAAAGGTCATTTTGAATGGGAAGAACCTCGGTTTTACCGGGGGTAATAATGTGGGTATCCGGGCGGCGAAAGGCGAATTTCTCTTTATTGTCAATAACGATACAGAATTTACCCCCGGACTGATTGAAGGGTTGCTGGAAATTTTTGATCAATTTCCCGATGCCGGTATGGCCAGTCCAAAGTTTCATTACTTCTTTCATAAAGGAACCATTGAATATGCCGGCTATGAAGCCGTTAATATCTTCACAGGAAGAAATGGCATGATCGGTTGCCAGGAAAAAGACAACGGTCAATACGATACCATCAAAGAAACAAATTATGCACATGGCGCCGGTATGATGGTCCCGCGAAAAGTGATCGACGAAGTTGGACCCCTGCCGGAGCAATTCTTCATTTACTACGAAGAACTCGATTGGTGTTCGCATATCAGAAGAAAAGGATACAAGATCTATTACCAGCCCAAGTCCCTTTTTTATCACAAAGAGTCTATGACAACAGGGAAGTCAAGTCCATTCAAAACCTTTTATCATACGCGAAACAGAATACTGTTTATGAAGAGAAATGTCTCCTTCCTGCAGTTCCTGGTTTTTTGTGCCTATTTCACCTTTTTGACCGTACCCAAGAATACAGCACAATTCATCCTTAAAAAGCAATGGCACCATTTGCGGTCATTCTGGAAAGGGATTGGTTGGCATTTTAATAAATCAATCTCCTTTAATTGATAATATATGTGCGGAATTGCTGGATTTATCGATTTTAAAAAGGAGGCCGGAAAAGATATTCTGGTCAAGATGACCGATGCCCTCACACACCGGGGTCCGGATGATGCTGGTTATGATATCATACCTACAACGGATGCGACCATTGGCCTTGGACAAAGACGGCTTTCAATCCTTGACCTCTCTCCACTTGGCCACCAACCCATGTACTTCGAACATTTATGCATCGATTTCAATGGGGAGGTTTATAATTTCAAAGAAATCCGAAAAGAGTTAGAAGAGAAAGGATACAGCTTCAACTCCTGGTCAGATACCGAGGTCATCCTGAAAGGTTATCATTGTTGGGGGACTGGTATTTTAGAAAAGATGACCGGCATGTTTGCCCTGGTCATTCATGATAAGTTAAAAAATGAAGTGGTTATTATTCGGGACCGGGCTGGTGTGAAGCCTCTATATTATTACCTGGATAATGAGGTACTCCTTTTTAGTTCTGAATTAAAGAGTTTTTCGCAATACCCTTCCTTTCAGCGAAACATCAGCCGGGAAAGCCTGGCCCTTTACCTGCAATACAGTTATATCCCTGCCCCTTATACCATTTTTGAAAAAACGCATAAACTTCTTCCCGGTCATTTACTTCGGTTGAACCTGGCAACACGCCAAACACAACTGGAAAAGTATTGGGATGTTTATGACTATTATAATCAACCCACATTAAAAATTTCCGATCAGGAGGCCATTCAGGAAACAGACCGTCTGTTAAAAAAGGGATATGATTACCGAATGGTAGCTGATGTACCTGTAGGGGTGTTTTTAAGTGGTGGATATGATAGTTCTTCGGTGGCTGCAATATTACAACATGACCGCACGGAGAAATTAAAGACCTTTACCATCGGATTTGAAGAAAAAGAATTCAATGAGGCGCCGGAAGCCAAGAAGATTGCACAATACCTGGGTACAGATCATACTGAATTGTATATTACCCATAAGGAAGCGGCAACGGTTCTGCCTTTATTGCCAGAGATCTACGATGAACCCTTTGCCGATAATTCCACCGTACCTACCGTACTGGTTAGCAAGCTCGCCAGGGAAACCGTAAAGGTAGCCTTGAGTGCGGATGGTGGGGATGAGATTTTTGGTGGATACAACAAATTCAAGCAAGCCATTAAATACACATCGTATCCCGTGGCTTTGCAATCGGTCCTGAGCAATTTCATGCAAACCATCCCCCCGGACCGTATCCCCTATTTCAATAAAAAATACAATTTCACCACCCGCTACGAAAAGATGAAACTGATCTGGAAGCACCACAATCCTTCCAAGGCAGTGAAATACATCAGCCAATATATAACGCAATCGGAAGTGGAAGGATTTCTGTCAAAGGACTTTCACAACCTGGACACTTTTTTTGATTCCGGAAGTCTTCTCACAAAGGACCAGGAACAAGTAAACAACCTGTTGGCGGTGGATTATAAAACCTTTCTTGTAGACAATAACCTGGTTAAGGTGGACAGGGCCACAATGGCGGTTGGACTTGAAGGAAGAGACCCGATGCTCGATCACCATCTCATTGAATTTCTGGCCCAGCTTCCTTCGGATATGAAGATTCGCGACGGGGTGACCAAATGGTTGCTCAAGGAAATCGTACATAAGTATATCCCCAAGGAACTGATGGACCGTCCCAAGCGGCCGTTTATCGCCCCGCTGATGGTATGGTTCAAGGATGACCTGAAGCAACAATTGATGACCTATCTCAGTGAAGAGGCACTATTAAAAACAGGTTTATTCAATCCAGGTCCGATCGTTGAGTTGCGCAACCGTTACTTGCGTGGAGAAAAGGTTAATTATCAAAAACTGTGGCAATTGCTGGTTTTCCAATTATGGTACAACCGGTGGATCGCCCCACTATAATATTAAAAAAAAACAATCGCTAAAATCAAATTTATGAGCCAATATGTACTTGTAACAGGTGGTGCCGGATTCATTGGATCCCATGTGGTAAAACATTGCCTGGATATGAATTTTAAAGTGGTGGTGTTGGACGACCTCAGTGGTGGTTTTGAAGACCATATTCCTGAAGGCGCCCATTTTGTGAAAGGAAGTATCACCGATGCAACTTTGGTGGAAAAACTTTTCAACGAGTATTCTTTTACCTACGTATATCACCTGGCTGCCTATGCAGCAGAAGGTCTTTCCCATTTTATACGCAATTTTAATTATAACAATAACCTGATCGGCAGTATCAACCTGATCAATCAGTCCATCATCCATAAGGTGAAGTGTTTTGTATTCACCTCTTCGATCGCGGTGTATGGAAAGGGTCAGTTGCCCATGACAGAAGAAATGACCCCTGTACCCGAAGATCCTTATGGTGTTTCCAAATATGCTGTAGAACTCGATCTCAAAGCCGCGCATGAAATGTTTGGGTTGAATTATGTTGTTTTCCGCCCGCATAATGTGTATGGGGAGAACCAGAATATTGGCGACAAGTACAGAAACGTGATCGGTATTTTCATGAACCAGATCATGCAGGGAAAAAAGCTTACCATTTTTGGAGATGGCACACAAACACGTGCCTTTAGTTATATCGATGATGTTGCTATTCCCATCACGAAATGTGTAAACATTCCCGCTGCCTATAATCAGGTATTCAATATCGGGGCCGATAAACCCTATACGGTCAATGAACTGGCCGAAGTGGTATGTGCAGAATTTGGCGTGGCACCGGATATCAACTACCTCACAGCCCGTAACGAAGTTTTACATGCTTATTCCGATCATACCAAGGCCCACCACGTATTTGGTGATCCTACCGGTATTGACCTGAAAGAGGGTATCTCCCGCATGGCCGCCTGGGCAAGAAGAGTTGGTGCTCGTCAGAGCCAGGAATTTGGCAACATTGAGATCACGGAGAAACTGCCCGATGGTTGGCAGGTTCTGACCAAATCCAAAACACCAGCCTGATCACACAGGTACCTACCCAATGAAATCGGTTAAAAAAATAAAAGTGCTTGAGTGTATCCGCCAGGGTAAGATTGGTGGGGGTGAATCCCACCTGCTTAGTCTGGTAGAGAATATGGACAGGGATCGGTTTGAACCGGTGGTTCTTTCCTTTACACCTGGCCCTATGGTGGACCGGTTACAGGAATTAGGTGTCCGAACCCATGTTATACATTCAGAAAAGCCCTTTGATTTTTCGGTTTGGAAAAAGGTGAGAAAATTATTGGAGCAAGAGCAGGTTGACCTGGTACACGCGCATGGAACAAGAGCAAATTCGAATGTATTAGGTCCTGCCCGTAAGCTGAAGCTGCCGGTCATCTATACCATTCATGGCTGGTCATTTCACAATGATCAACCCGTCTGGGTAAGAAACCTGCGGGCCTGGGGCGAAAAATATCTCACCCGTCGCTCTACCGTGAATATTTCTGTTTCCCGATCCAATCAGGAAACGGGGTACCAGCATTTTCGCGGTTTTAAGTCAATGGTGATCAATAACGGCATCGATCCAAAGAAATTCAATCCGGATGCCGGTTATCCGGATATCAGAGCCTCTTTCGGGATCCTTTCCCATGCGGTACTCTGTAGTTTTATTGCCCGTTTCACCCATCAAAAGCAACCTCTGGTGATGATCCGGGCTTTTGAAAAAGTGGCCACTGCTCACCCTTCTCTCTATCTTTTGTTGGTCGGTGATGGGGAACTAAAAGAGGAAATGGAAAAAGCGATCGCTCAATCCCCGGTACGGAACAGGATCATCCTGTCACCGCCCCGTTCGGATATTCCAGCCCTTTTGGCCGCTACGGATATTTTTGTTCTTCCTTCCCTCTGGGAAGGTTTGCCTATTGCCCTTTTAGAGGCTATGGCCATGGGAAAATCGATCATTGCCACTGCAGCCGACGGCACCCGGGAGATCCTGGTCCACGAGGAAAATGGTTATCTGATCCCGATCGAAGGGCTGGAAGAAAACCTGGCCGCTTCCCTGGATAGGCTGGTATTGGATCCTGATCTGAGAAAAAAGATCGGTAATGGCGCAAGGGCAACGATCACTGAAAAATTTGATGCGGGAAAAATGACCCGGCAAGTAGAAAAAGTTTATACAGAAATCTTGGAAATAAAGTAAAGGCATGAAACAGGAATTTGAACGTATCGCCGATATCAAACGATTGGATTTTATCGTAAAGTCCTTAAGGGAACATCTGCCCGAAAACGCCGTCGTATTGGATGTCGGTTGTGGAAACGGGGTGATTTCCCGAGGACTTGGCCGTCATGGCTTCAATGTTTTAGGCATTGATATCAGTGAAAAGACCATTGCCAATGCCCGTTCACTCAATGATCTCCCCAACGTGCGTTTTGAAGTAATGAGTGCTGAACAACTTTCAGTAAGCGAAACAAAATACCATGCTGTGGTTTGTAGTGAAGTACTCGAACACCTCAACCAACCTGACCAACTGCTTAAAGTCATTCATGCCTCCTTGCATGATACCGGTGTAGTGATCGTTACCGTTCCCAATGGCAAAGGACCTAGGGAGGTATTTGTGACCAAACCGGTTCAGCGGATGCAGAAAAAGAACAATTGGATATGGCGCCTGACCAGTAAGATCAAATCCGGACTGGGCTATAAAGGCACCACGGTGCAATCAGCCGCTGATGATCTGTCGCATATTCAGTTCTTTACCAAAAAAACGCTTGAAGACCTGGCTGGGAAAACCCGGTTCCAGATCATCCGCTTTGGTAAAACAAATTTCATCGAAGATGTATTTCCTTTTTCCATGGTAACAAAGCGGCTTAAGTTCCTGCAAAAATGGGATTGCCAGGTTGCGGAAATACTTCCGCTTTCCTGGAATGGAGGCTTTGTGACCGTTTGGAAAAAGAAAGCCAGTGATCTTTCGGTGGCATGATCTACCTCGAAACGATACAATGGATCATTCGTTTATTTACCTATTTATCTTTTGTAGGTGTGGGGCTTTTTTTAGTCATCCCGCCCGTGCTCCTTTTCCTGTACCTGGTGGTGGGGCGTAAAAAAGAGAAGGAAAATACCTCTTCCGGCATCACTGATTTTGGGATCATTGTAACGGCGCATGAAGATACCCGTTTCATCGACCCGATCGTTCGGTCTCTTCTTCAACAGCATTATTCCACCTTTCATATCTATGTGGTAGCCGATCAATGTGATCCGGCCCGGTTACCAATATACCCCGGATTACCGGTGAGTATACTCAGGCCTGAACAGGCGATCAATTCAAAGGTTAAATCCATTCGTTACGCGATCGGTCAATTTGTTCGGCGTCATCAGGCCCTGGTGATCTTTGATGTCGATAATCTTGTTCATCCGGACTTTCTAAAAGAAGTAAATCATCTTTTTCAGCAAGGATATAAAGCAGTACAAACCGATTTTCGGGCCAAGAACCTCAATACCCCTTTTGCCCGTATGGATGCCATCGGTGACTTGTACAACTTCTTTGTGGACCGCGAAGCCAGGGCTTCGATCGGACTATCAGCAGCTATTTGGGGATCAGGGATCGCTGTTGATCTGGATATTTATGAATCTGTCACGTACTCCGACGATCTTGGTGGGTTTGACAAGAAATTGCAATTACACATCATTCAAAAAGCCGGTGCGATAGGATTTACCACCAAGGGCTTTCTCTATGATGAAAAGATAAGCAGTGGTGTCGCCCTGGAAAGACAGCGTACCCGATGGATGAGTTCACAGTTCAAATATTTTAAAGTGGCGCTTGGCTTGCTTGGGCGGTCACTGCTCCGGTTGAACCTGGATCATTTCTTTTTTGCCCTGAACGCCCTTCGCCCCCCACTGGTAATCCAGTTTGGCTTATTCCTTTTGGTGATCCTGTTAAATATGGTAGTAGGTCAATTTGCGTTAGCCGGTATCGCCGCTGGCGTACTTTTCTTATATGCGGTTAGCTTTTACCTGATCGTTGGGATTCGCAGCCGATGGAACAGGGAAATCATGGGAACTTTTTTATTGCTTCCTGCCTTTGCCGCCAGGCAATTTGCCGCCCTGTTAAAGATCAAACAGGCGCGAAAGTCGTTTCTGAAAACGCAACAGGAACAGGTGATGTACATTGAAGATGTAAAAGATCCGGTTCAGCGGAGCTCCTGATCCAACTGAAGAACGATATCGGATATTTGTTCCACCCTCGCCTCCCAGGAATTTGCTGCGGCAAATTTGATCCTCGCCTCCTGTTTTTCGGGTGTATTCTCTGAAATTTCATTTATAAGAGAAGCGCGAAAGTCTTCTTTGTTCTCGGCAATGGAGGCCACAGGACGAAATTCGTCCACAATTGCAAAATGAGTCATCACCACCGGCAATCCGGCTGCCAGGTATTCATTGATCTTTAACGGATAGATCCCTTTATTGAAATCATTGATGGCAAAAGGAATGATTCCAACCGTAAACGCACGAAGAAATCCCGGTAACGCGCTTACCGGATGGGGGCCATGTAATTTCACATTGGGAAATTGTTGGAGCAGCCTTCTGCCTTTTTCATAGTCGTGTCTTCCTACAAAATCAAACTGATAATCAGGAAGGGAAGTAAACAGATGTTCCAGCAATTCATAATCCAGACGGTCATCGATGCTCCCTATATAGCCTACCCGTTTGGCAGTAGTGGCAGTGCGATCTGCAACACCTGTATTGAAAAGCTCAAAATTCACGGCATTTTTAACCAGGAAACACCGGTTGGTCATTGGGGATTTTTTTCTGTATAATCCTTCTGAGGTAGTGATCACCGCATGGGCTTGTTTCATGAACACCCGCTCATGTTTTCCGCCGTGTTTTTTTAACCAGGCAGCCGCC
>JANRLV010000125.1:0-15486 GCA_033762195.1 Chitinophagaceae bacterium
TAATATAAAAACTTATGGCTAATTATCCACTGCCCGCTTTTCATTTTGTGGTCGATTGGGGTGGCTCCAATGTCGGTTTCACCGAGATCACCGGGTTAACCTACGAAATACAGGCCATCGAATACCGCGATGGTTCTAATCCTGAATTTCATGTGACCAAGATGCCGGGCATCCAGAAATACAATAACATCACGATGAAACGCGGGGTGTTTCAAAAGGACAATGAGTTCTTCCAATGGGTGAACACGGTCAAGATGAATACCATTGAAAGAAGGGATATCACGATCAAACTGCTCAATGAGAACCACGAGCCGGTGATGAGCTGGAAAGTGAAACAGGCATTTCCGGTAAAACTGGAAGGCCCCAGCATGAAAGCCAGTGGCAATGAGGTGGCGATCGAATCGGTTGAACTGGCTCATGAAGGTTTCACCATTGAAGCCAATTAAACATGGAAGAAAGCAAGTTTGACTATCCGCCGGTGGGTTTTCATTTTCGGGTGGAATTCAAGTTTCAGGATACCCAATTCCAGGGGGGTAACTCAGAGATACAATTCCAGGAAGTCAGTGGCCTGAATAAAGAAATGACCACCGAGGAATTGATCGAAGGAGGAGAGAACCGGTTCATATACCGCTTCCCTAAAGGGGCCAAGTATTCCAACCTGATCCTTAAAAGAGGGATGCGGCCTGACTCAAAGATCATTGAGTGGGTAAAGAACTCCATCGATTCCTTTGATTTCAAATCGGTAGACCTGACCGTCACCTTGCTTAATCCGGATCATGAACCATTGGTGGTATGGGAATTTGTGAAGTGCTGGCCCGTGAAATGGGCCACCAATGACCTGAAAGCCCAGGAGAATGCCATCGCCATTGAAACGCTGGAGTTAAGTTTTAATTACTACAACCAGAAAAAACCCTGACCATGCCTGTTGAAATCCGGGAACTGATCATACGTGCCAATGTCGGCAATCCCAACCAGGGCGGTAGCAATAATGCCACCGGTAACGATACGGAAGCTGTTCCCAAGGAAGAGATCGTAAAAGAATGTTTGCAGCAGGTTATGGACATTGTTAAAGACAAATCTGAACGCTGATGTCACAAGGCGCAAAATCAGGTGAACTGGTCAAGATGTACATCGAGGCCTTTGATGACGAGAAGTTCCAGAACAAACGGAGCGATCGTTTCGAAGCGATGTTCAATCCCAATAAGTACAACCTGAAGTACGAGATCGAATACGATAAGAAGGGCGCTTCCGGCTCCTCTCCAAGTGCACCCAAGTTCTCCAACATGAAGCAACAGGAGTTGTCCTTGGAATTCTTTCTGGATTGTACCGGTGTGGAGAATGCCGAAGGCATTTTTGTGGACCAAAAAGTGGATGAATTTTTAAAAGTGGCTTATAAATACGAAGGGAGTAAGCACAAGAACAATTACCTCCGCGTTACCTGGTCATACCTGGTCTTTGATTCCGTGTTGAAAGAAGCCGATATCTCTTTTGTTTTGTTTCGGAGTGACGGACGTCCGTTACGGGCCCGGATCAACGCCAAATTTCTCGGTTTTGTCAGTGATCAGAAAAGAGTATTGTCGGATAAGGCCCAATCACCGGATATCACCCATTACCGGGAAGTAAAGGAAAAAGAGAAACTCCCTTTGCTGGCGCAGGGTATTTATTCCAGTAATCAATATTATCTCGATGTGGCCAGGTGTAATAAACTGGTCAATTTTCGTAAACTCAAAACCGGACAAGCGCTTTATTTCCCGCCCCTGGTGAATGAATAAAATGACCGCAAGCGAACAAAATACCGCCTCCCAGTCAACGCCGACATTTAAGGTCATCGTCAATGGCAATGCCATACCCCAGGAATACAACATGGTGTCGATGATGATCCTGCATGAGGTGAACCGGCTTTCAACAGCGAGGTTGATCTTCCTGGATGGGGAGGCTTCGAAGAATGATTTCCCATTAAGTAATAAACCGGATTTTTTACCGGGCTCAACCGTAAAGATCGAAGCTGGCTATAATGGCGAGAATGAAGATGTTTTTCAGGGGATCGTTATTCGCCAGAGTGTGAAATTGAATAATAACAAGTCGAGCTTTTTAATAGTTGAATGTCGCCATAAGGCTGTGACGATGACCAAGGTCAGAAAGAGCAAGATCTTTCTGGAACAAAAGGACAGTGACATTTTCAGCACGATTGCCAGTCCGCACCAGGTAACCTTGGAGAATGATGATACCACCGTAGAATATCCTGAGATGGTACAGTTTCATTGCAGTGATTGGGATTTTCTGATAAGCCGGGCGGAAGCCAACGGATTTCTGGTATGGGGGGAAGGAGAGAAATTAATGATCAAAAAACCATCACTCTCCGGCGATGGCGTGATGGAACTCAAGTTTGGCGTCAACCTGCTTGAGTTTGATTCTGATCTGGATGGTCGCTGGCAGTTTGAATCGGTCAAGGCATACGGATGGGACCCATCAACGCATGAACCGCTGGAGTCTGAAAGTAGTTTTTCCGATACGCTTGGTCAGGGAAATGCATCTTCGGGTGATCTCGCTGGTAAGACTGGTGACAAAGCATGTACCATCACGCATGGGGGAGCGATCAATGATTCGGAATTGCGGGTATGGGCAGATGCTCAACAATTGAAGTTTGCCTTATCCCGGATACGGGGACGCGCCAAATGCAAAGGGGCATCGACCTTAAAACCTGGTAAGCTGGTGACGCTGGCCGGAATGGGAGACCGTTTCAATGGAAAAGCCTTTCTCTCCGGGGTGCGTCATGAGATCAATCAGGGTAACTGGCATACGGATGTAGCCTTTGGGCTATCACCAAAATCATTCATCCGTGAACACGATGTAAATGATAATCCGGCTTCCGGTCTGTTACCCGGAGTCAATGGCTTACAAATTGGGATCGTATCACAACTTGAAAAAGATCCGCTGGGTGAGGACAGGGTAATGGTTAAGATCCCGATGACGGATAAAGATGCAGATGGGGTTTGGGCCCGCCAGGCAATGCTGGATGCCGGAAAAGAACGGGGTAGTTTTTTTCGCCCTGAGATAGGGGATGAAGTGATACTCGGTTTTCTGAATGATGACCCCCGCCACCCGGTGATCCTGGGGATGCTAAATAGTTCCAAACTTCCGGCCGTTACACAAGCCAAGGATACCAATCACTTTAAAGGTTTTGTAACCCGGGCGAAAATGAAGATCTGGTTTGATGATGAGAACAAAACGCTTGAGATATCCACGGATGCCGGTAACAGCATCCGTTTGGATGAGAAAGATAAAAAGATCGCGCTGAAGGATCAGCATGGGAATGAGATTACCATGAGCAAGGACGGGATCGTTATAAAAAGCATTAAGGATATCAAACTCGATGCCGCCTCAGGTAAAATCGGCGCCAGTGGCAATGAGATTGAGTCTTCTGCCAATTCCAAATTAAAACTATCAGGGAATGGGTCAGCGGAAATGTCTTCCGGGGGGACCACCTCTGTAAAAGGTTCGATGGTACAGATCAATTAAAAAAGGGAATATGCCAGCAGCAGTACGCGTAACAGACACCACCACGCATGGGGGAACAGTGACAGGCCCAGGAGCTACCACGGTCATGATCGGAGGGATGCCCGCGGCCGTAGCAGGGGATATGCATGTGTGTTCACTGCCACCTACCGGACACCAGCCAACGGCCAGTCCGTTTCCTTCCGGAAGCAGTAAGGTCATGATCGCCGGACGACCGGCGATACGGGTGGGTGATTCTTGTGGGTGCGGTGCTGCGGCAGTGGTGGGTTGCCCTACCGTGATGATCGGATAAATTTTTAAACATGAGTGACAAATCACAATTCATAGGAACCGGATGGGCTTTTCCGCCCGCCTTTGACCAGGCCACAGGGGGTACTATTATGAGTACAGGATATGAGGATATTGGTGGCAGCCTTCATATCCTGTTGTCTACCACAATTGGCGAACGGGTCATGCGACCCGATTATGGTTGTAACCTGCGTGACTATGTTTTCACTCCGTTGAACACTTCGATGGAAGCCTATATCCGCAAATTAGTAGAAGATGCCATCATTTATTACGAACCACGTATCACGCTTGAAAAGCTGGGTGTGGAATTTCGGGATACAGAAGGGTTGTTATTGATCACCATCGATTATATAATCGATGCCACCAATTCAAGAGCGAATTATGTATATCCCTATTATATCAAAGAGGGGACCAATATATGAGTGATTGTTTCAAAAAGAATGAATTAGTCATACCGGGCACCCGGCAGTCGGAGCGATTACCCGTCGCGCTCGACCCTCTTTTTGTATTACCGGAAGAACGAGAGATCGATGATTGGATGGTCTTTATCACCCGGTATGCCTCTCTTTTAAAATTTTATGTCGCGCAGGAAGGACAATCGGCCTACAAAGTGGATGGGAACTGGGAGTCGCTGATCCGGTCGGATGAAGCATTTACTTATTCCGGGATTTCCGTCATTCGTTCCGGTTTGCCCAATATTACCTTCTATGAATATGTGGACCAATACGAAGCAGGAAGTACACAACAACTACGGTTCGAGGCCTATCGTGTCTGGTGGGATATTCTTATTTCTGTATACAGGGATATCAATACATTTTATAAGAATGTTCCTGTACATATGCCCCTTCGAAACCTGATCGCGCGGGAAATTCTCAATCAACTGGCGCCGGATATGGGGCAGGTGGCAGGAGCTTACCTGAATGCCAAAAAGGTTAATGGATCAGGGAATACAGCACTTCCCACTCCGGCCTTTAACCTGTTTGTAGCCACATCCTCGGCTGATTCTGTGTATAAATTTGGATTTGCCCAGTCCATTCTGCAATCCGGGTTTGATCCGATCTGGATCGACAAAAACCTGTCGCCTGTTACGACCTGGCCAGCCTACCTGGCTTTCCTCAATACGTCGATTACCTTGTCCGATCAATTCTTTCATACCAATTCAATCCCTGCCGAATTTGACCGGATCGACTATTCAACCATCTCCCTAAAACAACTTTTTCGCAGGGCCTTTGAGTCTTATGCCCGGATCATTTCCCTGGCAGGGGATATGCTGACAGCAAGTCTGGAGAATTCCAGTTCACACTATGCACATCACGGATTATTACTTGCTTTCCTTCGTCTTTTTGGACTCGTACAGGAGGAGATGAACAAATTTACCCGCAAGCATCTGGAATATTATTATCAGCGTGTTCTTCAGTTAACCCCGGCACCAGCTACCCCGGATGCGGTCCATGCTGTTTTTGTTCCGGCAAAAACTACCGAGTCACATCTCATTGAAAAAGGGACGGCTTTATTGGGTGGGAAGGACGCGCTGGGAAAGACACTGCTTTACGAAACAAGCCAGGAATTGGTCATTACCCAGGCCAGTCTTGCGGGTATAAAAACACTCTACCTGGAGCCACATGCCAGCCTTCCCAAAACAGAGAATATCTATGCTTCGCCTGTGGCAAAAAGCGAGGATGGACAAGGGGCCCCATTTACAACGGATGATCTTTCCTGGACCGCTTTTGGTGACCTGCGGTTGGATCCGGTAAACTCCACCGTGATCAATAAAGCCAGTATTGGTTTTTTTGTGGCTTCTCCTGTATTACATCTTACCGAAGGAAACCGGGTCATTGATATCGTTTGGACCAGTGACGCGGCAGGTAACCTGATCCTGGATGCATTGATCACAGGAGATTGGACCGGGCTGTTCACTATATATACAACAGGTGAAAAAGGGTGGGAGCAGTTAACGGTGGATAATAGTACCATCACCTATAATGCGGTTTCAAAACTGTTGAAACTTACGCTTCAGGAGCAATTCCCTATGGTGAGCGGATATGTGGAAACGGTTCATCAGGATGGCCTCTCCACTCATTTCCCGGCCCTGAAATTTGTTTTGAATCAGGATGCTTCCGGTGCTTACCAGAAATTCAAGGGAATCGCAATCAATAGTATCCAGATCACCACCACTGTCTCAGAGGTCACTGACCTCTCCATTCAAAATGAGGGAGGAATACTTGATCCGGCTAAGCCCATCCCTTTATTTGGATCAACGCCTAAAAAGGGATCGGTATTTTATATTGGTCACACAGAATTGGAACATAAACGCATTACGAGTCTTGAGTTAACACTGGCCTGGCAGCAATACAACCCCGATCTGAAATTGAATTTTTATGATTACAAGAATGGCGGGACCACCAAAACCTACATTACAGGGTTAGCCAATAATAGTGATTTCAAAGCCCAGGTGGATTTTTTGCGCAACAAGGCCTGGGTTCCTGTTTCTGCAAGTCCACACGCAGCCTTTATCGATTCCGAAACCAAAGTGCTGAATTATGCCATCGCGTCCCTGCCACAAGCTCAAGTTCGGCCGGATACCTATCAAAAATCGAAACTGTCGTATGAGCCGGATGTACGAAATGGGTATTTGCGAATGAAATTAGATAGTCCCAGTGATGCGTTTGGTCATGCGAAATGGCCTAAGCTCTTTGCCGAGCAAACAGTACTTTTTAATGCAAACAGTACCAACAACTCCATTCCGGAGGCTCCTTATACACCCACGCTGTCGGGACTGAAACTGAAATATGTTGCCACCCAAACAATCGGGTTTGATTCGCTTTATAATGAAAGGGATGGACAATTTTTCCATCTGCTTCCCTTTGGTCAGGACCATGTTCGTTCAGGTGCACTTTTATTACCCGATTTTCAAATGAGTGTATTGGGCGCAAATGGCACTGTATCTACTGAGTATATCGAATCGGCCATGTATATCGGGATATCCGGGGCACTGGCCCGACAAACCATTTCCTTTTTGATACAACTCAACGAAGGCTCGGAAGATATCTCTGTGGATCATTCCCCTGTCAGCTGGAATTACTTATCTGAGTCAGGGTGGAAACATCTTGACAAATCTTTGATAGGGGATGATACAAATGGGTTGATTCGTTCAGGTGTTCTGTCTATTCAGGTACCTGTTGACCTGCCCGATGCCATTACACAATTACCCACTGGTATTTTCTGGATCCGGGCCGGGATAAGCAGCGGCTCTGCCGGGCTGCCTAAAATGGTGGATGTTCACCTGCATGCGGTAAAGGCTTTTTTTAAGGATAATGGAAATGATCCGCAGCACCTTGCCACTGCCTTGCCCGCCGGTGCTGTTTCCCGCTTGTTTGAAGCAGATGGCCAGGTGAAAAAAGTGCTTCAACCCTATGCCTCCTTTGGAGGTAAGGTGACCGAATCCGGATCTGTTTATTACCAGCGGGTAAGCGAAAGGTTGCGACATAAGCAACGTGCGATCACGATTTGGGATTATGAGCATCTGGTATTGAACCAGTTTCCCGAGGTGTATATGGCCAAATGCCTTAACCATACCGGCTTTACGCATGGTTGTGGAAACCAGCCACAGGTTTACCGGGAGAATTATGCCGGGCATGTATTGGTGGTCCCGGTGCCTTATGTATCAGATTTAAAGACCGGGAATATTTATAAGCCTGCCTTTAGCGCCAGTAAGCTCACGGACATACTTCGGTTTTTGACAGGTTGGATCAGCAACGGGCCCTGTCAGGGGTCCTGGCCGGCTTTGCATCCTCAACTGAGTCACCTCGAAGTAAGAAACCCCCTGTATGAAACCGTTAAAGTTTCCTGCAAGGTGCAAATACGTGATTGTTATGATGCCCATTATTACAAGTCCGTTCTGATAGAGGACCTCAACGCATTTTTATCACCTTGGATTGGTGGGGAAGAAACAGAAATCCGGTTTGGAGGAAGCCTTCACGATTCAGTGGTGGTTTATTTTATTGAGCAATTGCCCTATGTTGATTACCTCGAGGACCTGAAAATTTTCCACGAAGGAACCGAAGTAAGGGAAGCCATCACCACCACTTCTCATTCGATCTTAACCTCATTTGGCACACACGATATTCAATTGATCAATGCATGAGTAATGAAGTGACCATACTGAAAGGAAAACCCCGGCCGCTGACTCAGGACTATGAGGCCCTGCGCAGATTGGGATTACAGTATATTGAGCAATTCTCACATTCCGTATGGTCTGACTACAATTATCATGACCCGGGAATCACTGCCGAGGAGATCATTTGCTATGCCCTGACCGATCTGTCTTATCGCACAGCACTCCCGATGGAAGATCTTTTGGCGCGTGTGACCGGAGATACGACCAAGGATTTTTTCACCGCCCGGGAAATTTTGCCCTGCAACGCGGTCACCTTTGATGATCTACGGAAAAAAATAATCGATATCAAAGGAGTCGAGAATGCCTGGGTTGCTCCCTATTCTGATCCTCCCTGTGCCGACCCGAAAACACATCCGGCGTTTTTTATCCGGTGCAATAACAGTCCCAGGAGCATAGACCTGCGGCCAGATATGGCCAATGGCTTTGAAGCCAGAAATATTGATGGCTTGTATGAATTCCAGTTACTGTTAGAAGAGGACCCTGTGCTAGGTGACCTGAATATCCTGTCGGTTGACTGGGAAATGCGCGACCCGGTTACCGGTGTCAGAATTGCATTGGTGCGGTTCATATTCCCACTTGATTTGGTGAAGACCTATCCGGTATTACCCGGAGATACGGACATTGATAAACTGGTCAATGGCAATATCAACGATTTTACCGTACCTGTTTTTGATGCGTTGAACAATGTATTCGATCTCACCCTGCATCTGAATACCGGGAATGTTGTTATCCCTCAGGTGGCCTACCAGATCAGGCCTTACCACACCACCCAATCCATGAGTGATCTGGAGACTACCCTGGAAGGGTATATCAGCTCTTTGCTGCCCGCTACTAAACAAGAGATCATCGCCCGTATATTTTCACGGCTTCAGCAAAAGGTCATTAAAGCCAATGGCATCATCAACGAGGTCTATTGCATGTATCAGCGAATTCGCAACCTGAGCGAAGATGTGTTTAAGATCGGTGTGGTGGCTTCCCAGGAAATTGCAATCTGTACCGATATCGAGACAGAACCAGGCGCTGACCTCGAGGATATTCTCGGCCGCGTTTACTTTTTGATCGATACATTTTTTACCCCACCGATGCGGTTTTATCTGTTGGGAGAGTTGCTGGATAAAGGGTATAGTGTCGAGAAGATATTTGAAGGTCCCTTGCTCCGTCATGGATTCCTTCGGGAGGAGGACCTGCTGAAATCGGTATTGTTTACCGAAGTGCATGTATCTGACCTGTACAACCTGATCATGTCGATCGAAGGAGTAAAGGCCATCCGTTACCTCCAGGTGACCAATTACCTGAACGGAATTCCGTTGACCGAAGGCGAATACTGGAAGATTGTTCTCAATGGTTCATTTCATTTAAACCTGGACAGGTTACGTTCTAAAATCACCTTTTTTAAAGGAAAGATGCCGATCACGGCCGATAAACAAGTAGCCGAACGGATCTACCAGGACCTTAAATCGACACTGAGTAAACCGAGAATTGATTTGGGATTGAAGATTCCCAATGACCTGGCCGCTCCCGTAGGACAATATTACCAACTGGATGAATACTATTCGATTCAAAATGATTTTCCCGCGGTGTATGGCGTGAACAAGGATGGGATTCCGGCAGAAGCAGATCAGGAACATCGCTCGAGAATAAAACAGTTCAAGGCCTATCTGCTTTTCTTTGATCAGTTGCTGGCGAATTACCTGGTTCAGCTCCGTGAATGCAAGAACCTGTTTGCAGTGGGTAATCTTTCCAACGAAACCTATTTCTATCAACCTGTGTATGACGCGCCGGGTAGTGATCCCGAAGACCTGAACTTTCCGGATACAGGCCCCATACTGGTTGATTTCAACATGCCCCCCAATGCCGATATCGATGACCCTGAATCATACAAAGTAGCCTGGACAGCATTCGTGGCCAATCTTGCCAATGGTTACCGAAACAAGATGAATGAATTGATTCATCCACCCGAGGAAGAACCCTTTGAACGCCGTAACCGGTTTCTGGATCATTTACTGGGGCGCTTCTCGGAATCCTTTGCCGACTATGCCGTGATGATGTATAAATTCACGGGTAACCAATTCGAAAGTGCCGAGAAAAAAACGGCCGAAGAGATTGCCAATGATAAACAGGCTTTCTTATCCAATTACCATGTACTAAGTTATAACCGGGGAAAAGGACAGTATGTCAAATGTTGTCCTACGGGTAATTGCAATGTACCCATACCGTTTCCTGCCAATCCGGTGCCCGACGATTTTCTGGAGTATGACAAGTATTCGATCCCGCTGCCGGGCAATCCGACTGGATTGCACAAACGGGCCTCGCTCATGTTGGGAATGAGTATCACCGATAACTCCTGGATGGTACTAAACAAATTTATGGTGGTACCCCAGGCCGGACAGTTCAAATTCGTCTTTCAGTACGACCCGGGTCATACACTTAGCTCAACAGTCCCTTATGCTACCGAGCAGGAGGCTTTCGCGGCGATGGAGACATTGGTAGAGATCATTACCAAAGAAGATATGGATCCGGTAAACTGGATTTATTTTCAGATACTCCCCTTTGGCGGTGGATTTCGATTTGCGGTGCGTCCAACTACTGCTTCACCCGTATTTGCGGTTTCGGCCCCGGTTTACCCAAGTGTACAGGCGGCCAAAAACGCGTTTCCCGTTTTAAAAGCCTCCTTATTGGCGGAAGGCATGCACATCATCGAACATATCCTGCTTCGTCCCCTTCCTGTAGCGAAGAATATTCCGGCGGCTGATCTGGATAGTGGATTTTTCCCGCTTTGTAATTCCCTGAATCCTGATTGTGAATGCCCGGACCCGGATTACTATTCATTCCGCATCAGTGTGATTTTACCTTATTGGACACAACGGTTCCGGAACATGGACTTCCGGCAATTTGCCGAGGATACCATTCACCGGGAAACGCCTGCACATATCCTTCCCAAATTTTGTTGGGTAAGCATGTACGATTTGCACAGGCTGGAGACAGCATATAACAACTGGTTTTTATTGAATAAAATTTACAAACCAACGGTATTGGAATTGAATAATCTCCATACGGCGTTGGTGGAATTGATCAAGACGCTGAATACAATGACCAATGTGTACCCGCAAGGGCATTTACATGATTGTGATAACCCAAGTACCGATAACCCGGTGATCCTGGGGCAAACCATTTTAGGAACATTTTAAATAACATGATATGGCATTCAAACTCCTGAACCCCGTACACACGACAATGCCTTTCTTCCAGCCCAACCAGGTATTGACCTACCAACACCTGAATGATATGGCTGACTTCCTGTTTCAGCAGGAGCGATATACCCGGAATAAACTAATCGGCACCGGTATCGTGTGTGGTCTCAGTTTTGACTGGAATACGCTAGGAGTAAATGCCGAGGTCGTAATTCAGGAAGGCTGTGCGATCACTTCTGCCGGGTACTTAATAGTCTATACCCGTCCGGTGGAGAATAATGCCGTTGTCACCTATACGCACCGCCGAAACTATACCGGTCTTGACCAGTATATTCCTTTTAACGATCCTTCGGTTCTTACCAATGAGACCATCTATGAGTTGATCACACTGGGTCAATTCAATGCAGAAGCCGTGGCCCCCAAAAGCCAGCTGCTCGAAGCCGATCGGGTCAATCGCGTCCTGATATTATTGTATGAGATCGATCCGAAGGATACGGCAAAATGCCTGGATGAAAATTGTGACGACAAAGGGAAGACCTACATATTTACACCCAGACCTTTGCTGGTCCCGATCAGTGTAATCAATAGTATCCTGGATGCCAATTCATCAAAAACATTTCACACGGAAACGGGCAGGGGCTGGAAAGGGATCAATAGCAAATTGCAGGGGCCTCCTGCCAACCTGCTCACGGTACCAAATCTGTTTAGCAACGGATTTTTGCAGACCATTACGACAGCTCCCCAAATGAAACAATTGGTGACAAACAAGATCACCAATGCGTATTTGGACGGAGTCGGCCAAACGATCGATGCGCTGGTGAATGCTTTCCCCTGGGTATTCAGTACCCAAATGACGAGTATGACAACTGCCCATCCCTGGTTAACCGCCCCTCCGGCGTCGAATATCGGCAACCGCTTTGCTACGCTGGCCAAAGCCTTTCGGAACAATGCGGCTTTTGACAATTACATTCAATACCTATACGATTATGCCCGAGATGTGGCAGATGCCTATAACGATCTGTATCAAAAAACGACCGATCTCATCGGCGAGTGTGGCGGAAATGAATATCAGCATCCATTTCATATCATGCTCGGAAAAGCCCAGAACAATGACGATAGCAAGAAATGGTATAGTGAAAATAAATACCTGAACCCGGCTCCGCAGGGATTCAGGTACCGTCATTATTTTGTTCCCTCGCCGGTTATGGATACCCAGTTCATGTTGTATGAAGAGGTACAGCAACTCTTACTGCGCCTGACAAGAATGGTCGATACGTTTACAGTCAATCCACAGGAAACATTTATCAAGGTCAGTCCCAGCAAGGATTATGAAAACCCGCTCGAGGTAAGGGCCCTGCCTTATTATTATCGAAAGGCAGATGCGGCAGGCGTACGGGCTGTATGGAATTATGGTTCCACCCGCCGTAACAAGATCCTTCAACACAAAGGATATCAGTTGGTGTCAGACAATGCGGCAGGTCAGGATGAATTGCTGGCACTGGATGGCCGGGCTACGGATTTTTACCGGATCGAAGGCCACATGAACACCAATGTGGATGCGGCTACCTTATTTCTGGATAACCTGAGAAATCAGTTCAATCTTCCTTTCAATATTGCTTCCGCATCGGTACAGACCGGATCGAATACCAAAGTGGTCAGTTGCCACTTCCCTGATCTGGATGAAGACTTTAACTATTATCGTGACCGTGTACTCGGATACATGCGTGAATACCTGATCATACTGGAGCCACTCGCGGTTCCTTTGTTTCAAAGCATTATTTCCCATATCAAGGACATGATGTCTTTATTATTGGAAGTAAGATGCCTGAAGGATTTTGACTACGATAAATACAAATTGCTTTATGCACAGATCTACATGGAATGGGTTAAAGCCTTGGCTAACGAATGGCAGAATAACCCGGGTGACGCCAATCAGGGTTTTAATCAAACCCAGAACCTGCTGAACATCATTTTCTTTTGCCCGATTTACCGCATCTGGTATTCCTATCTCTACCGCACCGGTATTCTGACAGAAACCGAGTTGGAAGGAGTGCAGGAATTAGCCAAGAAAGTAACCGGTTGGGAGCATTTGGCCGGGGTTCGAAGAGGGGAAACATTCCTGATGGTGTACGATGCCAATCAAAACAAACAGATTATCGCCGATTTCAATTTGCCTGATCTTGACCATTGCTCCTGTGGCTGTAAGACAAATCCCTGCGACAATAAAACCCGATCACTGGTTCCGCCATTGGAAAAACCAGTCATCATGGTCGTTGACCTGGCGAATACCAATACCTCAGGTCGCGATCTTGCCTATTGGGTGCCCAATAATAATGTCTTTCGGATGGAATTGGACAGCATGGGTTTTTATAAAGGGGACTCCGAGATCGATCCGTCTATCTTAATAAGTTTTGATCCACAAGGAGTGAATAAGGTCCCTTATTTAGAGGGCAAGTGGGTAAATAATATTGCAGAAGGTAATTTATTCAGGGTGAATTTGAATCCCAAAGACCCAAATGTCAAACCAGGGGTTTATCAGTTCTTTTATTTTCTCAAAGGAAATTTTGCATCGAATTTTGTAAAAGGCATCCTTCTCCTGGTCATTAAAGGAAAAATATCCGCCAACGGATCGTATAATATCAACATTGCTGTTGGTACCAAGGCAAAAGTATATTACCCATATACTACAGCTGACTATAAAGGAGAGGAAGTGAACCTTTCCTTTACGGAGAATTATACCATTAAAACAGTACAGGGTCAACGGGCACAGGTGTATACAACTCCACTGGGCAATCAGGTAGCATTACTGACGGATAAGAAAAAGCAGATGGTGTTCTATGTCAATAGAGCCCGCACACCCGAACTCACCGAGATACCCTACCTCATGACGGCCAAGGGGAATTCCATACCCGGGACATTGATATTGAATGTCTATGACAAAGATGATGCTCCGGCAGATACCACGGTCAAAGGAACCATACTCGATGAAAAAGGTAAACCGGTTTCAGAAGCAACCGTACGGCTGGGTGAAAAAGAAGTATATACGGACGAGAAAGGAAATTACTCCATAAAAGGGGCAAAGGCAGGCACTGCCATTGAAGTAGAGATGGATGGGTACAAGACCAAACGCGTACAGGCCAATAGCAAGATGGAAGGACAGATCCAACTGGAGAAGGAGAAAACCGAATCAGCCGAGAATTCCCTTCTGGATTCGGCTCCCTTATTAAAAGAATGGATCAGCAAAGTGGATATATCTGCATTGATTAAGGTGTTCAACCCATGAATGAATACGCACATAAAATAAGAACGGTGCTTTTTGATGCACAAGTGCCAGACGAGGAAACCGCAGGGCAATGGACAAGTGCTGTCAGGAATTTGGATATAGACAGGTTTATGGACAAGACCCTTAAACCTTTTCAGGAAAATGGGCAGCGTTGGGTGATCGACAGGATGGAGATCGACCTGGGATGGATCGATATTGAGCAGACAGATTGGATAGACCGATTAAAGGAATCCATTCAGGAGGAATTAAATCATCAACAGGTCAGCCAACCCCTGGCAAATTTTTCACGGCGTGGAGATCTTATTACAAGTGCCCGGGAAAATGGTAAGTTGGATCAGAAACTGGACCGGACGATTTATTGGGACCTGATCCGGGAATGCCTGATAAAAGGGGTATTGCCCTGGCAAGGTGATATCAACCTTCCATTGACGGAGTGGTTGTGGAAGGAATGGAAAGAGCACAAGTTGGACACCCTGGCACGGTTGCAGGAGGTCGTTGCCAAAAATCCGCAAGCGCTTGCCCGGTTGTTAAGTTGGATCCGCCAGACCGATCCCGAAATACAGGAATCATTACTTACGGAGGATCCAGTGGAAAGATCGCTGTACCGACAGTTTTTTCAATGGATCATTCTAGTAAATCCAATATGGAGACAATCGGCTTTCCGTTTGGATTTCTTTACACAGGTATGGAAGACATTGTTAATGTACCCACTCAGTAAAGAAGAACGTTGGGTCAAACTCCTGGACTGGGTTTCCGAAAAGACTTATTCCAACCGAGTGGAAAATCCACCCTCACCGGGACGACTCAATAGTGAATTTTCAGCGAGTATTCCAGCTGCTTATTCTTTTATACGAGACTGGCAGGTAAGGTTTCTGGAGCGTTGGTCAAGCGAAAATTTGATTCCAGAGCAATACGCTCATGCTGTTAAGGATTTGCCGGATGCTAAAAAAAGTCAGCGGGATGTATTGACAGCACAAGAGGAGGTGTTGGAGAAAGAAACCCTGTTTATTTCCAATGCCGGTATTGTGCTG
>JANRLV010000126.1:0-5421 GCA_033762195.1 Chitinophagaceae bacterium
GGTTAATTTTTTTTTTATTTCTTTTTTTTTTGGTTGTTTTTATTATCCGTTTAAAATGGTTGTTGGATGACTTTTTACTTTTGACTTTTGCCGGTGTTTTGCTGTGCTAGACCTCTGTTCTCGCACTTCCAGAAAGTCGCCTCTGGCGGCGTTTTTAGTTTAAAATATAATAAAAATGAGGTTGTTAATCGTGTCGCCAGAGGCGACGTTCTATAGGTGCGAGACCAGAGGTCTCGCACAGCAAACCTCCGTCATCTGTCATCAGTCATCTGTCATCCAACATCCATTTTCTCCGTATCTTCCACACACCCAAACTAAAACGAATGAAAAGAATATTTCACCTGTTTATTCTGCTATTTGCTATTACAACAAACGCACAGGAATTAAGTTATTATCTCCCCCAAAATATCCAGTACGATCCCCGTATCCCCAAGCCGGAGGAGGTGATCTATCATCATGTAGGGGAATGGCATATCACCCATGACCGACTCGTGAATTACATGAAGGCGATCGATGCCGCCTCCGACCGGGTGAGCCTGGAGACCATGGGTTTATCGTATGAAAGCCGGCCACAGGTGCTGCTGATCATCACTTCACCAGCCAACCACGCCCGGTTGGAAGAGATCCGGCAGCAACATATCAAACTCACTGATCCCGCCCAATCAGGTTCCGTGGATATTTCCAATATGCCCATAGTGGTGTATATCGGTCATTCCATTCATGGCAACGAAGCCAGTGGCGCCAATGCCAGTTTGCTCAGTGCCTACTATCTGGCGGCAGCCCAGGGAAAAGAGATCGATGAATTGTTGAACAATACCATCATTTTATTTGATCCCTCTTTCAATCCTGATGGATTGCAGCGGTTCTCTACCTGGGCCAACCAGCACAAGAGCAAGAACCTGGTAAGCGATCCCTCCTCGCGCGAGTTCAATGAGGTTTGGCCCGGTGGGCGTTTCAACCACTATTGGTTCGACCTTAACCGTGACTGGCTGCCGGCCGTACACCGCGAAAGTCAGAACCGGTTGGAATGGTTTCACCGTTGGAAACCCAATATCCTCACCGACCACCACGAACAGGGCAGCAGCGCCACTTTCTTTTTTCAACCCGGTGTACCTTCCCGGGTCAATCCCATCACCCCGCTTAAGAACCAGGAACTGACCGCCAAGCTGGGAAAATTTCATGCCGCCTATCTCGACAAGATCGGTTCCCTGTATTTTACCAAAGAGAGTTATGATGATTTCTACTATGGAAAAGGTTCCACCTATCCCGATGTCAATGGTGCCATCGGCATCCTGTTTGAACAGGCTTCCTCCCGCGGGCATTTACAGGAAACGGATAACGGGTTATTGACCTTTCCGTTTACTATCCGCAACCAGTTTACCACTACCCTTTCTACGCTGGAAGGAGCCCGGCAATTACGCACCGAATTCCTCCAGTGGCAAAAGGATTTTTATACGACAGCCCTCAAAGAAGCCGCCGCCTCTCCCGTAAAAGGATATGTATTTGGCAGCCAGACGGACAAGACCAAATCTGCCATCTTCACCGAAATGCTCCTGCGCCACCAGATACAGGTATATGAACCGGGTAAGGCCACGGCGATCAATGGCACCCAGTTTACGCCCGGAGATGCCTATTATGTCCCGACCGATCAACCCCAGTTCCGGTTGATCCAGGCCATTTTCACCAAAACCCTGGAGTACAAAGACAGTTTGTTTTATGATATCACGGCCTGGACACTCCCCCTCGCCTATGGGCTCAGTTATGCGGAGGCAAATGCCACACAGGCAGCTACACTGACGGGTGGTAAACGCATTCTTCAGCCAAGGGCTATGACGGGCACTTTAACCGGAAAGAGTGAATATGCCTATCTGTTTGACTGGAACGAGTTCTATACCCCGCGGGCCTTGTATGAGCTTCAACAGGCCGGTATCCTTACCAAGGTGGCTACGACGTCCTTTGAGGTGATGGTGGCTGGAGCCACCCGCAAATTCCAACCTGGAAGTATCATGGTGCCGGTGAGTCTTCAGTCCATGGACAGCGAAAAATTATTTACCCTCTTAAGGGGCATTGCCTCGTCCAATGGGATCGAGATATTACCTGTTACCACCGGGGCATCGGTTACCGGAAGTGACCTGGGCAGCCGCAATTTTGCCGTTACCCAAAAGCCCCGTATTGCCATGATCGTGGGCACCGGGGCCAATGCCACCGATGCCGGAGAGGTATGGCACCTGCTGGATCAGCGGTTCAACATGCCGGCCACCCATTTGGAGCAGGGCCTGTTCAACCAGGCCGACCTGACCAAATACAATACACTGATCATGGTGGGTGGACGATATACAACACTTGACAAAGAGAAACTCAGGCAATGGATTGAAGCCGGTGGCACCCTGATCCTCACTGAGGAATCCATTAACTGGGCTCAGCAGGCCGGGATCAGTACCGTTGGGTTCAAACGTACACGTCCTGCCACCGACAGCGCCACAGTGATCCCCTATGCCGATCTTGGTCAAGTGCGTGGGGCTCAGCAAATGAGCGGGGCCATCTTCAGCGCCGATTTTGACCCCACCCATCCCCTCGCCTATGGATATCCCGGAAAAACGGTGAGCCTGTTCAAAGCCAACAATGTATTTCTGGAGATCCCCCGCAACCGCAATGCCGCCCCCTTTCAGTATGGAAAGGCGCCCTTGCAGAGTGGCTGGCTCAGTCAACAGAATTATGCGGCCATGAAGAATTCCGCTGCAGTGGTGGTGAATGCGGTGGGTAGTGGCCGGGTGATCAATATTGCGGATAATCCCAATTTCAGGGCTTTCTGGCTGGGCGGGACAAAGTTGATGATGAACGCGATCTTTTTCGGGAGGCTGATTGAGGGTGGCTCAGCGAGGTCGGAAGAATAAAAATTATCACCGCAGAGTACAGGAGAACGCGGAGTTACGCAGAGAATTTGACTGCTATGACACTCGTACACAAAGATTCGCCAAGCGCTAATGGCTAAATGCTAATGGCTAATACCTGTCTCTGCGTAACTCCGCGTTCTCCTGTTCTCTGCGGTGAGTCTTGAAAACACCCCACCTTTTTGGGGGTAAATCGGATTGTTTAGGAATTCAGAATCCCCTTATTTTGCCTTGTTAACTATTTTACGTACGATTAAAAATTGAGCACTATGATCAAAATGCAAGTAATTGGCCACCTCGGTAAGGACTGTATTGTGAATACAGTAAATGGCAAGAACGTGATCAACTTTACGGTAGCGCATACCGAGAAGTATCGCGACAGTCAGGGTAACAACCAGGAGAAGACGACCTGGGTTGACTGTGCTTATTGGACAGACCGTACCGGGATCTCCCCCTACCTTTTGAAAGGGAAGCAGGTTTATGTCGAGGGTACGCCCGAGGTCAGGACCTTTACCCGTCAGGATGGTACGGCCGGCGCTTCGTTGAGTCTACGGATTCGCGAGGTACAGTTATTGGGAGGCCGTGGCGATGCCGGTGGTTCTTCCTCCTTCTCCGACAATGTCCGTTCAGATGCGCCTGCATCGGTTGATGCTGGTGAGCCGGTAGACGATCTGCCGTTCTGAGTGGTGGCCAGTTAAATTTCAAGAAGGTCCCTCCCATTTTGGGGGGGATTTTTTTTGGGTTTTGTTTTTGGAAAAATCATACAAAATCGAGTAAATTACATCAAACCTTATCGAAATCCCGCCTTTTCGAAATTCTTCATAAATCACTGGAAATGAGGTAAGGTAGAAAACCGGTCTGTGACTGAGGTGCACGAAGTGCGCAATGAAGCGTAGGTTTTTGATTTTACTGCAGAGGCGCAGAGACACGGAGAAAAAAATAGACAGTCTGGGATACACGCCGTATTAATCAGGTTTTATTCAGGTAATGAAATTTCTATTTTCATCGCGAAGAAAAGCGATGAAATATGATTCAGATAAAAGTTTTCCCTTTGAAGCATTTGGGAGAAGAATGGATAGGTATGGTGTTTGAGAAGGATCCTTTTATACACCAGGTGATTCGTAAAGTTGGAAAGATCCGGTGGTCGCGGCAGAATCATTGTTGGTATATGCCGATAGAGGAAAAAAGGTTTCGGCAATTTCAGGAGCAATTAAAGGGTCGGGCTCAATTTGACACAAAGGAGTTAAAGGATTTTTTAAGAGCCAGAAAACAAACGAAGTCTGTTCATGTAGTGGCTTCTGCAGCCAGGCCAATTTCAGGCACATCGATTACTCCAGTCAATGCGGGTGTTTTAGATACGGTGCGTGAGCGATTGGTGTTGAGGGCCTATAGTCCATCAACGATGCGAACGTATATCAATGAGCTCAGTCAGTTTTTACAAACGATAAAATCGCATCCGGCTGAAAGTTTGACGGAATCGGAGATCAGACGGTATTTGCGGTATTGTTTTGAAAAGCTACAGCTATCGGAAAATACCCTGCACAGCCGAATCAATGCATTAAAATTTTACTATGAACAGGTATTGGGGCGTGAAAAATTCTTTGTCAATATTCCGAGACCTAAAAAATCTTTTCAGTTACCCAGGTTGTTGAATGAAAAGGAATTGGCCCGTCTTTTCAATGCCTTGAAAAATAAAAAGCACAAGGCCATGTTATTCACCGCTTACAGTGCGGGGTTAAGGGTAAGTGAGGTGGTGGCACTTAAGATCAGTGATATTGACAGTTCGCGCATGCAGATTCTAGTCGCCAGGGCGAAAGGGAAAAAAGACAGGTACGTGAATTTGAGTCCGGTCTTATTGGATCTCCTTCGAAAATACATTCAGGAATACAGACCAGCGCCAAAGGTTTTTCTGTTCGAGTCAGAGCATACAGGGGGCGCCTACCCCACCCGTACGGTACAGGCAATTTTTGGAAAGGCAAAGCTCCTGGCTGGTATCAGGAAGGATGTTGGCATTCATAGTTTACGACATAGTTTTGCCACCCATTTATTGGATAAGGGTACGGATATTAAGTATATAAAGGAATTATTAGGACATTTTAATATACGTACGACAGAGCGATATTTACATGTAAGTAAGAAGAAGTTAGTGAATATAATGAGTCCTTTTGACGATCTTTGGCGTGATGAATCAATTGAATGGTGACGAATTGTACCAATAGGAAATACAACAATCCAACCAGCAACCGATTGATAATTAATAGATTCATTTTTTTCAGGCAACAGCCAATTACATAAATCAAAGCGTTATGCGCTATTAATACCCCTATCCCATTTGGTCAATAATCCTTATGGCATGGAGAATGAATTTGATAAACTTACTGAATTGTTAAGGCTTAATATATACAGCAGCAATCCTCACCCATCTATTCTGCCTTTTCTAAGCGAAAATTTTCCTTATTTGGTAATACGACCTGAATCAGTCGGATGGACTTCTTATCCCCCCGAATTAGTTAACATCCCTAAGATGACA
>JANRLV010000127.1:0-31461 GCA_033762195.1 Chitinophagaceae bacterium
ATTTCCAGTGTCTCGCGATTATAGCGCTTGCCATTGCATTTTTCACAATGCACATATACATCGGGTAAGAAGTTCATTTCGATCACCCGCATACCACCTCCTTCACAAACATCACAACGGCCACTTTTTACATTGAACGAAAAACGCCCCGCATTATACCCGCGTATCTTGGCCTCGGGTACCGCGGCAAAGAGTGTCCGGATATCGGTAAAGAACCCGCAATAAGTCGCGGGGTTACTCCGAGGTGTGCGTCCGATAGGTGACTGATCAATTTCAATCACTTTGTCAATATGCTCCAATCCCTTCACCGACTTATACGGCATCGGTGTCATGCGGGAATTATAGGCATGTTTGGATAAAATGGGATAAAGGGTCTCATTGACCAGGGTTGATTTTCCACTTCCACTTACCCCGGTCACCACAATGAACTGCCCCAGCGGAAACTTTACATCCACCTTCTTGAGGTTATTGCCGGTCACCCCTTTTAGTTCAACTGATTTCCCACTCCCCTTTCTTCTTTCGGTGGGCACGGGAATCTTCAAATGTCCATTGAGATAGCCGGCTGTCAGGGTATCTCCCTTTAAAATCTCCGCAGGTGTGCCCTTGGCCACGATCCGGCCCCCGTGGTAGCCAGCCTTGGGACCAATATCCACGAGGTAATCCGCTGCCAGCATGATGTCCTTATCATGTTCTACCACCAGTACATTATTGCCAATATCCCGCAGGTTTTGCAGGGCCTGGATCAACCGATGATTGTCACGCTGATGTAATCCGATCGAAGGCTCGTCAAGGATATAGGTGATCCCTTGCAATTGAGAACCGATCTGTGTCGCCAGCCGGATACGTTGCGATTCACCACCGCTTAATGTCTTCGATGGACGGTTAATGGTGAGATAGGTCAACCCCACATCGAGCATGAACTGCAACCGCTCACGAATTTCTTTGAGTATATCTTTCCCGATGACCTTTTGTTTATCATCGAGTCTTTTCTCAATGTCCTTGAACCAAACAGCAAGTTTATCCAGGTTCATCTGGCTCAGTTCAGCAATATTCTTTCCATCCACTTTGAACCAGAGGCTTTCTTTGCGCAGCCGGTCGCCGTGACAGGACTCACAGGGCTTTAACTCCATATAGGATTCCGCCCACTCACGCAGACTTTCACTATACCCGTTATTAAACCATCGTTTTAACATGTGTACAATCCCTTCAAAGGGAGCGGTGGGGTCATACTTAAAGTTCTCTTCCTCGATCTCTTCTTCCACCCCTTCCACATTACCATACAACAGGATATTCAATGATTTTTTATCCAGTTCACTGATGGGCTTGGTCAATGATATCTTGTTCTTCTTCGCGATCTCCTGTACTTGTCTGAATACATGCGCTTCTCTTTCTCCACCAAGCGGGGCAATGCCCCCGTCACTGATGCTCACCGAATCATCCGGAATGATCGTCTCCATATTGACCGTGAACATCGTTCCCAATCCACGACAGGTTGGACAAGCCCCATAGGGCGAGTTGAACGAAAAGGAATTGGGAGAAGGTTCTTCGTAACTGATCCCCGTATCCTCGCACATCAATTGTTTGGAGTACTGTACGGTCTTACTCGAGTCATTCACCAGCAGGAACATCAGGTCTTTTCCCAGACGAAGGGTTTGCGAAACACTCTGGCTCATTCTTGCCCGCAGGTCGGGCGTTACCTGCAAGCGGTCCACCACCAGTTCAATATCATGGATCTTATACCGGTCAACCTGCATCTTGGGCACCAGGTCCTTTACTTCGCCATCCACGCGTACTTTTAAAAACCCCTTCTTCCGCATGTCCTCAAACAATTCGCGGTAATGCCCTTTGCGGCCTCTGACAAGGGGCGCAAGCAAATGAATCCTGGCGCCTTTGTATTTTTTGTAAATATTATCGACAATTTCCTCTTCCGACCATTTCACCATTTTCTTTCCGGTGTTGTACGACCAGGCCTCGCCCACCCGCGCAAAAAGCAACCGCATGAAATCATAGATCTCCGTGACCGTACCCACGGTGGAACGCGGGTTTTTGTTGGTTGTTTTTTGTTCAATCGAAATGACCGGTGACAATCCGGTGATCTTATCAACATCCGGACGCTCCATATCGCCAATAAATTGACGCGCATAGGAACCAAATGTTTCCATATACCGTCGCTGGCCTTCGGCATAAATGGTATCAAAGGCCAGCGAAGATTTTCCACTTCCACTGATACCTGTTATCACCACCATTTTATTCTTGGGTAGTGAAATGTCAATGTTTAGTAAATTATGTACCCGCGCACCGAGTATATCTATGGAGTCTTCTGTTTTGCTCATGGTGCACGAAGATACAAAGGATGTTGGATGACAGATGTTGGATGTTGGATGTTGGGGGTGGGATGACAGAGGACAGATGACGGATGACGGGGTTGGGGATTTGGTGGGATTTTGGAAGTTAGGGGTGGATGACACATAACGGGTTTATATAATTGACCTTTTCTTTGCCCCGGAGGGGCACCCCATTTGTAGCCCCAAATAATGTGTATTTCCCAAAGGCTCCGGAGGAGCCTCCGAGAAAAATAGGATTTAAAATTTTAATATTAATTCGACCCGAAATCAAAAATTGAATGAAAAATGGGCGATCCTCCGAATCTTGTGATTATACTGTGACATTGCGGCAACAGATAGGAGGCTCCTCCGGAGCCTTTGGGAAATACACATTATTCGGGGCTACAAATGGGGTGCCCCTCCGGGGCAAAGAAAAGGTCAATTATATAAACACCGTCATCGGTCATCCAACATCCAACATCCAACATCCAACATCTGTCATCAGTCATCTGTCCTCTGTCATCCCCCGCTCCCCCACCAGCTACTTTTCCACATTTCCCAACTCTGGCACCATTTTTTACCCTATACCGCTGAGTACCCAAATTTCAAACAAATAAAATAGAGACTTATGAAAAGACCCATGTTACTGGCAGTAGCATTACTACTGTTTTGCCTGCCTGTTTTAAACGCGCAAACTGAGCCTGATACGGTGAAGCCTAAACAGCCGGATACCGTGAACCCGAAAGTGCCTGATACGATGTTGCGCTCCAACTCTACCGTTTCAGAGATCAGTGCAAAATATCAGCGCAAAGAGATGCCCACAGCGCCTACACTTGAAAAGGTGTTCCCCGTGATCGGCAACTATGTTTCCGCTTCTGATCCATCTGTTGTGAATATCCGTCTGGATGAAACCAGTAAGAGCTGGATCATCATTTCCGGACTTCCCCAAGGTAATATCAAGGCCATGCTGATGCGTTCACCCGCCGTTTACAAGATTCCGGCCCAAAAATCAGCATCAGGTACCGATATCCCCGAAGGAACATTGATCTACACACCGGATGTCAATGCCCTGCATATCTGTATCGGCAAACCCTTTGAATTTGCCAACCCGGGCATTGTGTTTGAGCAAACTACAACTCCTGAAAAACCAGCAAATAAGAAAGACAAAAAACCCGAGGCATGGATCTACAACGGTGCCAAGCAGGAAGTGATGACAACGGCTAAACAATAGTCCTTCATCATTCCATACTTTTTTTCTAAAAAGTCGCTATATTTGCACTAGTTCTTTACCACTACTTATCAAGAAAGGCTGAGGGATATGGCCCGAAGAAGCCTTGACAACCTGCCACGCGTAACCCGCGTGATAAGGTGCCAACTCCAGCCCGATGGACAATCGGGACAGATAAGTCAGATTCACAGCCTTTTTTAATCTTGAACATATTAAAACAGCGCTCATTTGACTTCAGGTGAGCGCTTTTTTTTGCCTCTTCGGATAAGTAAGTGTTGAAGACAGTAGCAGACTATGTCAACACAATTATTCCATTACGAACAACCGTTCATGCTCGAAAGTGGCCAGACCCTGCCTGGCTACCACCTCGCCTATACTACCCTGGGAAAAATGAACAGCACCCAAAGCAATGTGGTCTGGATCTTTCATGCCCTGACCGCCAATAGCGATCCGGCCGAATGGTGGCCGGGATTGGTAGGTGAAGGAAAATTATTTGACCCGAAAAACCACTATATAATCTGCGTTAACATGCCAGGGAGTTGTTATGGCAGTATCGGCCCCCTGGAAAAGAATCCACAAAGCGGGAAGCCATGGTATCATGGCTTCCCCTTATTTACCACGCGTGACATGATTCGCGCCTACCAGCCACTTTGTAAGGCCCTGGGGATCGGCAAAATTCATTTGGGACTGGGGGGCAGCATGGGTGGTCAGCAATTGCTCGAATGGGCCATTGAAGAACCCGAACGATTTGAGCATATCATTCCCATTGCCACCAATGCCCAGCACTCCCCCTGGGGTATCGCTTTCAATGCCAGTCAACGCATGTGTATTGAAAATGACCCGACCTGGAAGGAGTCATTCAACGAGGCCGGTATCGAAGGCATGAAAGTAGCCCGCAGCCTGGCCCTCCTGAGCTACCGGCACTATGATGCCTATAATACCACCCAGCCGCGGGATAAAAAAGCCCCCTGGCCCGCTCCCCACCCCTTTGGTGGCGAAGCCGCTGAAAGCTACCAGCGTTACCAGGGCGAAAAACTGGGCAAACGCTTCAACGCCTTTAGCTATTACCGCCTAAGCCAGGGAATGGATAGCCACGACCTGGCCCGGGGTAGAGGAAGTATTTCAGAAGCACTGGGCTCCATCAAGGCCCGTACCCTGAGCGTAGGGATCAGCAGCGACCTGCTCTTCCCACCCAGCGAACAGGAAACCATCGCCCGGCATATTCCGGGTGCAAGCTTTGCCTGTATCGACTCTTTTTATGGGCATGATGGGTTTTTATTGGAATATGAAAAACTGGAGAAATTAATCAGGCAGTTTCTTGCCAGTGAACAGTAAGAGATTATTGATTATTAAAAACAAGAATTTAAAATAATAAGATCATACAAAAATGGAATCGCACAAACAACTCACGATCGGACTCTTTGGATTTGGTGTAGTCGGTGAAGGCCTCTACCGGGTGTTGCAACAAACCCCCTCGCTGAAAGCAAGGATCAAAAAGATCTGTATCAAGGATGCCTCGAAGAAAAGAATCGCGCCGGCAGAACTCTTTACCACCGACAAGGACGAACTCCTCTTTGATCCGGAGATCAATGTCATCGTCGAAGTGATCAACGAAACCGAACCCGCCTTTCACATTGTTACCACCGCGCTAAAGAATGGAAAGGAAGTAGTCAGCGCCAGTAAGAAAATGCTGGCCGAACATTATCCCGAATTGCTGGAGCTGCAAAAAAGCACCGGGCTCTCCTTGCTGTACGAAGCCGCCGCCTGTGCTTCGATCCCCGTTATCCGTAACCTGGAAGAGTATTATGACAATGACCTGCTTCATGGCATCAAGGCCATTGTGAATGGCTCCACGAATTTTATCCTGACCAAGATCTTTGAAGATAAACTGGAGTTTCAGGAAGCGCTTATGCTCGCCCAGCAATTGGGATTTGCCGAAGCCGATCCCAAACTCGATGTGGAAGGTTATGATGCCCTCCACAAATGGATCATCCTGCTCAATCATGCCTATGGCATCACCGCTTCTCCGAATGACCTGGTCTTCTCCGGCATCCAGAATATCCAACTCAGTGATGCGGTCGTCGCCACCGAAAAACAATACGCCATCAAACTGGTGGCCCAGGCACGTAAACTGAAAAATGGGAAAGTGGCCGCCTTTGTATTGCCGCAGTTTGTAACCCAGGATGACCAACTGGCTTTTGTAAAAAATGAATACAATGGCGTGGTCATCGAAAGTGGCTTTGCGGATAAACAATTTTTTTATGGAAAAGGCGCCGGCAGCTTCCCTACGGCATCGGCTGTACTGAGTGATATCTCCGCCCTGCGCTATGATTACCACTACGAATACAAGAAACTTTATCAACAGCCCAATGAGCTGACGGACGATTTCTACCTGCACGTCTATGTTTCGTTTGAGGACATCAAATACATCCCCAAAGAAAAATTCGAACAGATCGAGGAATGGCATTCACAGGAACAACGAAAATACCTGGTAGGAATCCTGCCCTTTACCGAATTAAAGAACAGCACCTGGTGGAAAGAGAACAACAACTCACTCATTCTCGCTCCCGATCCGATTGTGGAAGATATGGAAGTAAGGAAGTTGAAGAGGAAGAGCCTTGAACTCGCCGGCCTCCTATAAATCAATATCCTCCCTTAATTTTGCATAAATCTTTACACATGCGCGAACTGTCCGTCGTCATCACCGTCATGAACGAGGAGGAGAACATCGCCCCGCTGCAGGAAGCCATTCGCAATGCCCTGGGGGGGATGGATTATGAAGTGGTCTATGTGGACGATGGTTCCTCGGACAAGACCCGCGAGGAAATCAAAAAACACGCTGATGACCGTACGGTATTGGTCGAACTGCGCAAGAACTATGGCCAAAGCACGGCCATGACGGCAGGTATCGATCATTCTACCGGAAAATATGTGGCCCTGCTGGATGGTGACCTGCAGAACGATCCCACCGATATCCCCGGTATGCTGGACCTGCTCAAGAAAGAAGACTGGGATGTGGTGGCCGGTAACCGCAAGAACCGCAAGGATGGTATGTTCCTCCGCAAGATCCCCAGCAAGATCGCCAATGCGCTGATCCGGCGTATGACCAATGTCTATATCAAAGACTATGGCTGTACTCTCAAGATCTTCAAACGTGAAATAGCCGAAGACCTCGGTCTGTATGGCGAACTCCATCGCTTTATCCCCGTGCTGGCTAAACTCCAGGGCGCCCGCATCACCCAGGTGGATGTAAAACACCATTCCCGGCAATTTGGAAAGAGTAAATATGGCATCAACCGCACCTTCAAGGTAATGAGTGACCTGATCCTGATGGTCTTTTTCCGTAAGTACATCCAGAAACCCATGCACTTGTTTGGTACCATGGGGTTTATCAGTTTTGGATTGGGGGTATTGGTCAATTTATACCTGCTCATTCTCAAAATAATGGGACAGAATATCGGCGGTAAACCCTTGCTGATATTGGGATTGATCCTCCTGATCGGAGGGATTCAACTGATCACGATTGGTATCATTGCGGAAATTAGTGTACGTACCTACTTCGAATCGCAGGATAAGAAGACATATACGGTGCGGAGTGTTTTTAAAGGCTAATGTGATTCACCGCAGAGAACATGTTCTCTGCGGTGAATCATGTTCTCTGCGGTGAACTACTTCAACATCTTCTCGTACTCCAAAAACCAATCCCGAAACGCCTCCAACCCTTCCTTCAACGGTGTCTTGGGATCGTAGCCGAAGAGTTTTTTGGCTTTGGATATATCCGCATAGGTCTTGGGTACATCGCCCGGTTGTTCGGGCATTTGCTGAATGATGGCCTTTTTACCCAGGACCTCCTCAATGGCCGATACAAGGTCTTTTAAGGAGATGGAATAATTATTCCCGATGTTCACGATCTCGAAATCGGTTTTATCATAATGGATGGCCGCCATGATCCCCGACACAATATCCTTTACATAAGTATAATCCCGGCTGGTGCTTCCATCGCCATACATGGTGATGGGTTTGCCGGCCAGGATGGCCTTGGTGAATTTATGGATCGCCAGGTCGGGTCGCTGCGCAGGGCCATAAACCGTAAAGAAGCGCAGGGCGAGAAAACGGATGCCAAAGAGTTTGCTATACACATGTCCTAATTGTTCCCCCGCCAGTTTGGTCATGGCATAGGGACTGATCGGGAGGAGTTGTTCTTCCTCCTTCCAGGGAAAATGATCATTCACCCCATACACACTGCTTGAGGAGGCAAAGACAAATTGTTTGATCTTTCTCTCCCGGGCAAAGTCCAGGATATTCTGCAACCCGATCACATTGGATTGCTGATAGGCCAGCGGGTTTTCAATACTCGGACGCACCCCCGCTTTGGCCGCCAGGTGAATGATCGCATCCACCGGTTCATTGATCAATCCCACCAGTTCATGGCCACTGACCTTGGACAGGTCCATCGACAAAAGGCGGAACCCGGGTTTGGTCCGGAAATCCTGGATATTCAGTTGTTTGATATCGGGAGAGTAAAAGGGATCAAAATCATCAATACAGGTGATCCGCACCTGTTCGGTGGCCAGGAGTTGCCGAATGAGATGGTTTCCGATAAACCCTGCCCCTCCTGTTACGATATAGTGTTTCATCTGCTTTTTTTTGTACGCCCGGCGTCTTATCTTTCGTTTTCCCGATGCAAAATAAATCAAATATTCCTTACCGATTGGCGATAAGGGTCACTGTTGGACTGGCGGCGCTAACCCTTGCCTTTCTGCTCTGGAAGGGGAAGAACGGCTCGTTTATGTGGGTCAATGAACGAAATTCCCCTGTACTGGACACCCTTTTCACCTATATCACCTATCTGGGTGACGGGGTAATGTGGGTACCGTTGGGTATTTACTGCCTGATATTTAACAGACGATTCACACTGACCGTTATTGTAGCCATCCTGCTTTCCACGGCCTTTACGCATATTTTTAAACAGCTTATCTGGCCGCATGCCCTGCGTCCCGCCTCGCTGCAGGATGCCGGTCTCTCCCTTCATTTTGTCGATGGCATCAAGATCAACCGCATCCGAAGCTTCCCCTCCGGACATACCGGTCAGGCCTTTACCATGGCCCTGCTCATCGCCTATCTCGTCAACCGAAAATACTGGGGCTGGATTCTTCCCCTGCTGGCCTTTGCCGTCGGTTATTCACGGATCTATCTCTCGCAGCATTTTGTAAGTGATGTGCTGGGAGGAATGGGCGTTGGGTTGCTGACGGCGGTTATATGTATATGGGGGTGGAGGAAATGGGAGGAGGGAAATAAGAAATAAGGAATTTGAAATAAGGAATAAGGTGGCTTCGTGTCCTTCGTGCACCCTTTGTGTTCTTTGTGTCCTTTGTGTCCTAAAACTCCCCCGATCTGATAAACTATTCTTGATATTCAATGAGGCTACAAGGCAACAGCCGGTTTTTACTTTCGGAGCTATTTTACGGAAGACCAGGTCAGATTTACCAGTCGTTTTCGAAGACGGAGCATGGAGTCCAGAATTTCCTGATCCTGTGGGAAGTCCCGATAAACCAGTTTTCTGAAATCGCCGTTGTAGGTCGGTATCAGTTCAGGCCATACCTGCAGCAGATCCTTAAAGAACAGGGCATCCGAAGGGTGGTAATCCAACCAAGCACTATTTGATTTAAAACTTTGCCGATCATCTTTTGCCACTTTGTTCATCATGCCATCAAAGTCAGTTGAATCAATAAAATCAGAAAAACTTTTTTCTTTTAGCAACTGGTGAAGATCGTAGGTATGCCTGATCTTATTCTTAAGGTCATCCAGTGGTAGTGGACCATAGGAGAACCTTACCAAGCTCATTATTTTTTCACAAAGTGTACGTTCCGGTGCCAGGACTCGTACCTCAAAGGGCATTAATTCATTTTCCATGGCCATGGCCACCTGTCCTGTTTCCTGCATCATATCCCCAACAAAGGAATTCATGTTTACCAGGGAACTGGGTTCATGATACCCCAACCAGGTCGCCTCTACCACGATCAGATCTCTGACCTGACCAAATGCACCCTGAAACGCCTGACCATAGCTATGCGCCGTCTTCCGGTTCATCCCTTTCTTGTTGGTTACCCCTTCCAGTTCTATTTCCGGCAAATACGCTCCGACCAGTTTACCAATTGCCCTGGTCTTTGCCTTCATCTGGTTCGATGTCTTTTCCCCTTTTCCCAAGACTACAAGATCTATGTCTTCCGAGAATCGATTGACCAAGCCAAAACATTTTGAAAGTGAAGTACCTCCTTTAAACACTATGTCCTTGCCTATCGAGTTGCGAAATAATATCTTCAAGGCCCAGGTTACCCAATAATCCTTTTCAATATATATTGCCGGAATTTCCATCCTGTCTGCTGTGTACTGGATGGCCTGTCGGAATGTAGTTGTGTCCAGGTGCAGTTTCATTTTATGTTCCATTTCTCAGCCGCAGGCAAAATCTCTTTCGCTCCTGGCCAATTATAGTAAGTGATTGGATTGAGGCTTTTATACAACGAGTCGAGCCAGATTGACTTACCCAGTTTTTCCAACATGGCACCCAACAGTGCCCGTGTAGCTGGGCTGTAAGCTCCTGCCAATCGAACCAGAATGGATAGCTCTTCCTTTTTCATTGGCTTTAATATTGCCAGCATTCGGACACAGCCTTCCGCAAGTCCGGTACCAGGAATCTTTTTAAGGTAGCGAATGGCATCCAGGAGTTGCAAATAGGGTATATTTCCCTGGGTGATGCGGTTCTTCTGTCGTATATACGACACCTGAAATTTTCCCCGTTTAAACGAAGGTCGAAAAGTATTACTCCCTATCTGAATCGTATTGGTTACCTGGGTGGTCAATCCCAACTGATTATAGATACTATTCCCTGTGAGATACCCTATAACCTGGCCATTTCTTTCCAAAAGGTCTTTGACTACCTGTGCTTCAGAAGGCTTGAGATTACCAAAAGGTGAGGCTTCTGGTTTGTAGTACCGGCCTTTACTTAATTTAATAAGTTTTCCTGCTCCAACCATCCGGTTCAGGGCCTTAATGACCGCCTCCCTACTTTCCACCGTAGTTGACAAGTCAGTATAGGTGAAAGTATAGCCACGGGGTAGCCTATTAACCTTTTCCCTTATAATACCGCTAATTTTCATTCCGGTAAAGGTAGTAAATATGTCCAGTTTATTATAAAATAAACTGGACAATTTGTTTTTTCCGGTTAGATCGGTACCTTCGTGATGAAATTTCATCACGAAGGTACCGATGCTTTCCCCTTTCGCAGCGACGGATCACCTAACCTTTAGAAAATATCCCCTCTCATCCCTTTCGAAAAAGTCATTTTTTAGACGCAAATATTCCACTCTTCACTTTCAAGTTAGTAAACAGGCAATCAGGGTCTGACCAGAAGAAGCAGAAAAGAAACTGTGAGTAAATTAACCGCTAAGGCACAGGGACGCCAGGAAAACTTCCTTCGTGTCCTTCGTGCACCCTTTGTGTTCTTTGTGTCCTAAAAGTCTGGGATCTGGGAAACTATCCATTCAAAAAGCAAAGTTTCTTTTCACTACAAATGCGATACATTTATTACAAATTTTGCTATGAAATATACAGGCAGTCTGATCCTCGTATTCTCTTTATTATTGCAGGCAGTCAATGCGCAGAAAAACCATGCGGGAAATCCGGTGTTGAAAGGCTGGTACGCCGATCCGGAAGCGGTTGTTTTCGATAATCAATACTGGATCTATCCTACCTATTCTGACAAATACAATAAGCAGGTCTTCTTTGACGCGTTTTCCTCGACGGACCTTATCCATTGGAAAAAGCATGAGCATATACTGGACACCAGCCTGGTACGCTGGGCCAAACGGGCCATGTGGGCACCGGCCGTGGTGAGGAAAAACGACAAATACTATTGCTTCTTTGCCGCCAATGATATCCAGAACAACCAGGAATATGGAGGCATCGGGGTAGCGGTGGCAGACAAGCCGGAAGGCCCTTATAAGGACCACCTTGGCAAACCCCTCATTAGTCAGTTCTATAACGGGGCACAGCCGATCGATCAATTTGTTTTTAAAGATCAGGATGGTAAATACTATATTATTTACGGAGGCTGGGGACATTGTAATATCGCGCAGCTCAACGATACATTCACCGGATTTGTGCCGGATTCTGAGGGCAATGTCTTCAAAGAAATAACTCCAGGCGGATATGTGGAAGGGCCTTTTATGTTTGTCCGTAATAATAAATACTACTTCATGTGGAGTGAGGGCGGATGGACCGGTCCCGATTACAGTGTGGCCTATGCGATGGCGGACAATCCCTTTGGACCCTACCAGCGGATCGGGCGGATCCTGGAACAGGACTCCTTAGTGGCCCGGGGCTCCGGACACCATTCCATCATACACAATGCTAAAAAAGACAACTGGTACATCGTTTACCACCGGCGCCCTTTGAACGAAACAGCCGCCAACAACAGAGCCACCTGTATCGACAGGATGTATTTTGACAAAGAGGGTAAGATACTCCCGGTAAAACAGACTTTTAAGGGTGTGAAGAAACAGCGGTTATGAGTGTGACTATTTATTTGTCACTTTTATTGCTTCACTACACCGAAGCACTGCCCGGCTGTTAGACATTGCTTGTTGCTGTTCCATAACTTACCAGTTTATCTGCCGCGAGGCAGATATTTTTAAGATCTCGAAGTTGGTCTCTACTACCATTTATCTGGGCCCCTGGTTGCTTGAGGAGTTATTATAAAGAAAGCCATTCCATTATTAGAACTTACTTTTTAAACGCCAAACACTCGTTTATTCGATCAACGATATCCTGTAAATGATACCTTGTTAACTGATCTTTAATTAAACTTACTGAAACTATTATATCCTCTCGCAAATCTTTCAAATGAGCTTTTGAAATACTTGATGCGTCAAAATCATAAGCATTTGGTGGCGATGTCATCGAAAAACCCCGCGGCAATTGAATCACACCTCCAATACTAGCAGATTTTGAATCTGCCAATCTACACAATGCTGCAATATACTTCTTTTGCAAATTCCTTCGATAAACATCGATCGGTTTATGTGTATATATCTCTGCCCAGATACCTTTTCTTAACTGAGACATAAATTCCAAAACTGGAAAAGCGTTTTTGGGTGATTCCGCTTCCGCACTTGTCAAATTTGCAAATGTCGAAGCAGAAAGCAATCCGTTAATATAAGGCTCTTGTAACTTTGAAATAATATCCACTGCATCCATACCAACCAAAGCCAATATTTTCATATTTATTAGCCATTTGGGTGTTGCAAATAATTCTCTATTAATGAAGTCAAGCGCTCTTCTTTGTATTTCATGAGGAACAACTTCATATAATACCCCATTCTCTTCCACAGTCTTGGGATTATTATATTGACCACCAATATTCTTCAAAACATGCCCCATGTAAATATCAAATTGATTCTGTAGAACTCTATACATCCTTCTCAAATTTGAATAATTTTCATTTGGAATTTTTGTCCATTCAATTAAGTTTGGAAGAACATATTTTAAATTTCGAATCCCCAATTCCCCTGCCTTCATTGCATCATCTCCAAGAGATTCAGGTTGAGAACGAGGATCATTACTGTTAATCTCCGACCCAAACCATAGTCTCTTATTCTTCGTTTTTTCAATAATCCATTTATTCAAAAATGCCTTTTCCTCATCTGGTTGATTAAGTTTTTGAAACAAACGGTATCCCCATTCAATTGCCCAAAGATCATAATCATTAACTTTAGGTATTAAATTTACCTGGGAAATACTGTCTTGGGGTTGAGCAACATAGTTAAAACGCGAATAATCCATTATCGAAGGTGAATGTCCATTTGCATTGATCCAAGAATTGCTACGAAGACTATCTAATGGTACCGTAGAAGATGCGCCAAAGTTATGTAATAGCCCAAGAGAATGTCCTATTTCATGACTACAAGCATATCTAATTAATCTTCCCATTAATTCATCGTCAAATATCATTCTCCGAGCTCTTGCATCGTTAGGGGATGCTTGTATCATATACCAATCATGTAGAATCTGCATAACATTATGGTACCAATTAACATGGCTTTCCAATATCTCTCCACTACGCGGATCAACTATAGAGGGGGCATTTGCATTTGGTGTAGAAGATGCCTTATACACTATTGCGGAATATCGTGCATCCTCAAGGCTCCATGTACTGTCTTCTTCTTTCGAAGGTGCAAGTCGTGCATATATTGCATTTTTAAACCCCGCAGCTTCGAAAGCCACTTGCCAATCGTTCACTCCTTGAATAAGGTAAGGAACCCATTTCTCAGGTGTTGCCGGATCAATATAAAAAACTATTGGCTTTATAGGTTCAACAAGTTCACCTCGGTAATACTTATCCAAATCATTAATATTTGGCTCAAGCCTCCAACGCTTAATCATTGAAATCCTAGCAATACCCTGAGGGTTGCTGTTATAATTAAGATAATCTATCTTAAAATACCCGACCCTATCATCCGCAAACCTAGGTTTCATAGGTATTTCAGGTAATAACACAAGAGAAGTATTCAAAAATAATGTAAGTGTGGTCGCGCGATTAGAGTTTTCGAAAATTGAAGTTTGGAAATTTCTACTAAATGTCTTAATAGATTTAATCTCCAAGTTGCCACTGTTCGAAAAAAGTTTTTTTATATAAGATTTATCCGTTTGCAATCCACCAATATGCAGTGCTTGTTTAACACTCGGACTTATGAAAAAACTTTCGTTCTCTCCATTCAAAAAATCCGTAAAATCAATAATGCAGCCTCTGGTAGACTTAGAACTCGCCTTTATATCAAATGCAGCAATTATAGGTTGAAGATTAGATCTATTTACTGCCTGGAAAAGGGATTGGGTAGAATCCGCGAAAGTAGTGAATGAAATTCTCTTCAAATAAATCCTATTTTGCTCAAAAGAAAATCTAACAATACAATCACCTATAGCATCGCCACCGTAACCCAGATTATTCCAAACATCTCTACCATCAGCTCCACCTTCAATAATTCTACTAACTAACAAAATATCCTTGCCTAATATATTATTCTCAATTTCCAAATAGTACTTATCCTCCTGTATATATATATTGAATAAGCCAGAATCTACAACTGCACCTTTAGAAATTAAATCTTCAAACTTCTTGGGGTAAGAACTATTAATAATACTAGAATCCCGTATACCTTGAGAAAAAGCACTACTGCCACAAAAAATAATAATAAATACAGAATAACTTAACCTTATTATATTCATAATAATTAAATATATATATAGTGATAAACTTCATTCCTTTCGAGTGTCCTTTAAGATAAGCATTGGCATTACTCTTTCAACTTGCTGCAAATCCAATCCATATTTGTGGAGTGATAATCTAAATTTATTAACTTCATTTCCTCCTACCAGATGGAGCTTGAGACTTAAATTTACATCCAACCCAGTTTCATTTAAAATAACAGATGATTTAATTCTAGAATTTAGATCATCAATAAAATCTACCATTGGATAATTTTCGTAAATTAGGGTATCTCCATCAAACGAAATTTCACTCTTGCTCAAACCCTTACTTTCATTTATATATTGATTACTGTCGTCAATACGCACTAGTGCATAACACAATACATTTCTATTTTCTATCTTACTGTTAAGCTGTAACAATCTATCTAAATCAGAAATAACGTATTCAAATACATGCTTTCTTAAATAAGTACTTGGGAGTATTATTTCATAACAAAATAAATTATTCCTAGCATAATCATTGAACTGCCAGTTATCAAGAGAAGAAATCTCAACATCTTTTTTGTAGAACTTTAAACCAGGCGTCTTCTCAATTATAATTCGCTTGCCAAAATAATCATTAATCAATGAAGGTATAAAATCACCATAAGCCATCCTGTATAAATAACTAACAGATTGATTGATGCTATAAAAATGCCAATTATTCGAATTACATGACACAGAGTTTCGAAGTTCTGCTCTATAATTCAATGTATCTATAAATCCACAAAAAGCAGAGCCAAAAATGTCTTTCCTTGATGATCGATCTGTATTAATTAAGTAATTCTCATTGCAAATATCCAGGTTATGCATAACCTTTTTTCCTGGAAGGGAAGAGTACTTGTTACTTAATAATAATTCTATATTACTTTCCGTTACAGCTTTATGATCTGTAATAGCTCTTAAAACTCCATCTCCATCTATCCAAACTTCGTGTGGAAAAGATTGCCATGGAAATAGTTTATACAACGCACTTTCTTCAAAATCTTTCTTAACTTTTTCCACATATGTAGGCAACCCTATTTCAAATTTTGTGCCTCTTCTCTTATTAATGAACTTCAAAATATCACTATTACCGAACACCTCATTCTGCATACCTACAGACAAAATGAATATTCTGTTCCCATACTTTTTTTGTAGCCTCTCATATTTTGGAAACTCTTTAATACAAACTGTGCATAATGTACTCCAAAAATTAAGAATAACAAGTTTACCCTTAAAGTCTGAAAGTTTAAGAGTTGGATGAAAGTAATTAATTACCGAATTAAATTGAAGATCTGGAACGCTATCTCCAATTTTCAAACCGGTATATAATCGAGAACTATCACTAGCACTTGACTGAGCATACAAATTAGCTCCCAGACAAACAAATAATAATCCTAGTCTGATTCGTTTAACAATTTCTTTCATATAAAAATCAGTATATCCCAAAAAAATAGTCTTAAGCAAATCACAGAACTCCTTATCGAGGATTCTGCGGCATTGTCGGATTAAATGAAATTATATCCGGAGGAATCAAAAATGTATATCTTTTATCATTGGGATCTAGAAAATATGAAACACCATTAATCTTTCGTTCAATTACTATATTTGCACCATCTTTGTTTAATCTTCTCAAATCACTCCATCTTGTACCTCGTTGTATTAGCTCCTTTCTTCTCTCTTTAAGTATAATTTGAATAGCCTCACTTTGAGTTGTTGCTATAATCGGAACAAATGATCCATCGTTCTTAAAGCGAGTTATAAGTAATGTATTCAAATCATTCATAGCCTCATTAATGTAATTTGTGCGTGCATATGCTTCTGCACGAATAAGATAAACTTCATCTACTGCTATGCCACTAAAATACCAATTCGTGCCATCATAACTTCCTTTAAAAAATACATTCGTTGAGGAAGGGTTTCTAAAAAATGTAGACTTTCTAAGATCATTACTACCATACGATCTATACAATAGGCTATCAATTCTTACTGTTGATTGACCAATTGTTGGAGTAAGAGCATCATAAATCATGCTATGAAAAATAACCTCTGTATTTCCTCTTGGGATCGGAAAACCCGAAGAAGTGAGTGTTGGCATGGGATTAAAACTAGTATTAAAATCCATCAAGGTACTATGCAGATCTAAACAAGAATCAGCATACAATTTTGCATTCACATAATCTCCCATAACCAAATATGATTTTGCTAACATTGCAAATGACGCTGCCTTAGTAGGCCGAGTCTTGTATAATGATGGATTCTGCACAGGAAGCAGTTCCGAGGCATCCTTTAGATCCTTTAATATTTGCAAATAGGTTTGTTGCACAGTTGATCTATAAAGAGGCTCATTAATATCCGAGATCAAACGTAATATTAAACCCCAATCTGAATTAGCTGTAGCTAAATTATACTGTGGCGCATAAATTTGAGCCAATTGAAAATAAAATCGACCACGAAAAAACAATGCTGCTCCTTTAATGGCCTTATAATTAAACTCATTATCCATTGTAATATCGATATTCTGTAACCCGTCCAGAACCACATTAGCATAAAAAATAGCTTTGTACACTTGGTTCCAGTCATTAAATTTTAATCCATAAATATCATCACTCCATACGTAAAGATTCTGAGCCTCAATGGGCAAAAATGAGAGATTAAACTCAGGAATAAAATGGTCATCTGTCCCAGTTATTAAAAAACTAGGATCAACTCCTGCAAACCTTCCAATGCCACCATTCATTAATTCGTCCTTGTCTAAAATTGCCTGAAATTCTTCTAATGTGGAAGGCTGGGAAATACTCTCATCAGGTTTTTTGTTTAAAAACTCCGACTTAGAACAACCGAAAACGCAGGTTACTAAAAGAATTATATATATGCTTTTCATTATTCAACTATTTATTCATTATAAGTTAATATTAAACCCTATAGAAACGCTTCTTCCTTGTCTAGCAAAACCATTATAAAATGGATCTATCGATTCCCCATTTGCTTTCCAAAGCAAAACATCAAGATTGCTATAAACGTATAGGTTTAATTCTCTAACGACTTTGCTCTTCTTGGATGAGTAATTCCAACGGTAGCTCAATCGTATATCTTCCAATCGAACATTGTCTGCCTTTTCAACAAGAGTTTCAGAAAATAGATAGAACTGATCTCGTGAATTGTCCAAGGGAAATACGAGTGATGGGACGCTGGTTATTTGCTCATCTCCAGGCTTTTGCCAACGTTTTGCATAATCGCCATGCCCAGTCCAGTTGTTAATAAGAGTAGAGTAATTAATTGAACGTTTCCTGAAATAGTACCCCATTTTGTAGCTTATATTTATAGAAAGACCAATATTATTCCAACTTAATTCGTTTCGAAAACTTCCATAATAAGTTGGCTGTAGCGGTCCACTATATACTAGACTATCAAGTCTTGTTGAGTTAATGATTGTATTATAATCAGTGCTGATATCTTCACCGAGAAAGCCTTGTGGATCACCAGTATTTGGATCCAAGCCTCCCCAGAAATAACTAAACATCGAATAGACAGGCTTGCCTACAACGGGGTTTATACCTCCGCTTAAGTAATCACTGCCTCTATTAGAAACAGGAAGTAAATAGCCAGTTACTTTGCTAAATGAAGAACTTAGAATAAACGTGCTATACCATTTTAATGTTCCGTCAATATTACGTGTGTTTAATAAAAATTCAAACCCGTTTCCTTTCATACGTGCCACATTAGCGAATAATTCCGCTCCAACCCCTAATGTTTGATCTACAGGTACAGCACCCATTAGATCCTGAGAATTTTTAAAATAGTACTCGATACTTCCGGAAATTCTTTGAGATTTTAATGCAAAATCGAGGCCTATGTTGAAAATTCTAACTTGTTCCCACCGCAAATTTTTATTAGGTGGATTAAGAATAGTAGCATTGGGTAGGCCGGTGTTGGGAGAAATTCCACTCTGAATAGTTGTTACAGCTGTAGATTGACGCGATATATTGCCGTTATAACCATATGTTGTTCGAAGTCTTAGGTAATCCACCAATTTTGAGTTATAGAATTTTTCCTTACTGATGTGCCAACTACCTCCTACAGACCATAAAGGCAATCCTCTTTGTTTATTAGTTTGGGCTCCAAATAAATTCGCAGCGTCATGTCGGCCACTAATCGAAAATGTATAAGTACCATTATAAGTGTATGCTGCATTTGTAAAATAAGATATGAATCGCTCAGTCGTCTCATTGACATTTTGTGAATTTGAGATTTTTGAAGTTATATCAGTATAATAATATTGAGGAAAATCAGTAACATAATCAATCAATGTAGAAGTAAGGATACCTTTATTAATGTACCCATATAGTAAATTGTTGTTACCTTTATTTACAAGGTCTTTTATTTCCCAACCAAAAAGAGCAGCAAATTCATGTTTTTCATTAAATAAGCGGTTATAATTTACCTGAGTCCGTGCTTGATGAGATATGATTTCATTGTTATTAATATACATAACACCTCCTTTTGGTACAGGGTAACTTAATGTGCCATCAGGATTTACCTGGGTAAAGCTGTTAATTAAATTTCTAGTAAAATAGGAGTTGATTGTATTCAATCCATTGTAGGAAACTAAAGAATTTTGAAACTGATATTTCAATTCTATTTCTAAAGAAGGAATAATTTGATAGCGAAATCCTGTATTAACAATAAAATCCCTTGTTTTTGTTAAATATTCAGAAGCAGTTATATCCTCGTACGGATTATAAACCCAGTTTAATAATTTTCCTCCCCCAGCTGTATCAGTGTAAAGTTCTCTTAGCGAGGTTGTCAAAGGAAGACCATTCATCATTTCATCAACCAAATTGGCGTAAGGGTAAAGCCCTCTTCCTCCACTTGATATACCTGTACCTAAATTGTTTCCTGATTTTGAAGTAATATTTGTATAAATAATTCCAGCGCTTGCTTGAAATCGATTCGTAACTTTGAAAATGTTTTGTGTACGAAATGACATGCGATCACTTTTTTGCCCTACTAATTCTGGCAATGACCGATCCCACCCAGCAGATACATAATAATTAACAAACGGAGAGTTGCCGCTAACATTAATGGCGTGCTGTTGTGTAATTGAGGTTCGATAAAAATGCTCTTTTAAATCACTTCTAGCGTCTATTTTTTTTAATGATTCAATTTCCGCATCTGCCTCTCCAGCTGAAATTGTCCCTTTTCTTTTGGCTAATAGTAATTCAGCGACAGGTGTAAATGCAGGATGCCCAAAACCGTTATCGTTCAAGAACTCATCATTATCATACCAGCCTTCAGTAAATAATTTTTTTTCAAGCTCAATAAAGTCCCCACTGGAAATAGATGATTGTGAAAATAGATTGGGTCTTTGTTTTAATGTAATGTTATTATTAAAGCTTACTTGCGGTTTTGTTGTTCTTCCCTTTTTAGTTGTGATTACAATAACACCATTACCAGCCCGCGCACCCCATATAGACGCTGCTGCTGCATCTTTTAAAATACTTAGAGATTCGATGTCGTTCGGGTTGATATTGTTTATATCTCCATCATAGGGAAAATTGTCTAAAACAATTAAAGGTTTGACATCTGAAAAAATGCTGCTTCGACCCCTTATAAGTAGAGGGTCAGGCGAATCTCCCTTATTGAATAGAACGCCTGGTACTAGGTTCTCAATCCGCTCCAATACAGTTGCACCAACCCTCCGATTAAATAATTCTTTATCGACTACTGTGTAGGATCCAGTTGTTCTTTCCGGCGACAACGTTTGGTAACCTGAGTTAATTGTCACTACTTCCCCGCTTACCACTTTATTCTTCACCGATATTACAGCCAATTCACTCTTCCCAGCCACTCTCACCTCATACCTCTCAATATTCACCCCACTCACCACCAACACCGCATCTTCCTCCACTCCCTTCAACTCAAAATACCCGTTCTCATCCGTCGTTGTCCCTTTGGTCCTGTCTCCCTTCACCGTTACACTCGCCCCTGCCACGGGATTGCCTGCGGTATCCACCACACGGCCTTTTACATCAATAGGCGCAGCAATAATCTCTTCCCCCACCCCTTCTGCCGAGGTAACCGGCCTGAGTTTCACCACGATCACGTTTTCCACAATGGTATAGGTGAGCGGCTGCTCCTTAAAACACTGGTCAAGGGCCTGGCGGAGATCGGCATTGCGGAGCTCAATGGTAACGGGACGGGCATGCTGGAGCACATCCACCGTATAGAGCAGATCAAGCCCGGTTTGGCGCTTGATCTCCTTGAGCGCTTTTTCAAGGGGCGCGTCACGGAGGGTGAGACTCACCTTCTGGGCCTTGCCGGTGGCGGCGGCTGACAGACAGGCAGCTAAGAGAATGACGGCTGTGATCTTCATAACCCGGACAATTAGGGTTGACCCCGGCCTACAGCTACCGGCACGGGAAAAATGAATTAATTGCATAGCTTCGCAATAGTTTAGGTTGTTAAATGAGTGTCGCTACTTATTCTCGATCTAAATGACCAGGGATGTTACCGCATTCCTGGTTTTTATTTTTAAGGTCGTACAATGACCTGCTTTCCTTTTATTTCAAAATGTACCCCACCGGTCTCCTCCAATATCCGGAACACACTGGCCGCACTCAGGGTACGCGGCATCCCGCCTCTAAAGGTCTTGGTGATCTTACCCTCATACACCACTTCCACATCATACCAGTTGGCTACCTGGTTCATAATGGTTTCAATGCTGGCATTGGTGAAAATGAAACGGCCGTTCTTCCAGGCGAGAGTTTCTTCCAGGTCGGGTTTGGTGTTGAGCGTGAGACGTGAGTCGAGAGTCGTGAGAAGGGCCTGCTGGCCAGGTTTGAGAATTCGTGAGACGTCAGACGTGAGGCGTGAGGCAGATACCTTGACACTTCCTTCTATCAGGGTGACCCTGATATCCGCCTCGTCATCATAGGCATTCACATTAAAGTGTGTGCCCAACACCATCACTTCCATATCTCCCTTGCTTACATAAAATGGTTTTGTTTTATCAGGGGCTACTTCGAAATAGGCTTCGCCGGTTATTTGCACTCTGCGTTCATTCCTCCCGCCTGATGCGGCAAATGCTACAGGATAGGTGATACTTGAACCCGCATTCAACCAAACACGGCTGCCATCGCTTAAGGTGATGTCGATGACTTTGGAGCCGCGGGGATTATAAAGCGTGTTGTAAACCAGCCCGGACTCCGGACCCCCGACTCCGGACCCGGTATAAACTATTTTTCCGTCGGCGGTCTTCACCACTTTTACCCCATTGAGTTCTGCCAGTGCGCCATTTTCCGTACTATCGAGATATACGGTTCGTCCATCGGCCAGGGTCAGGGTAGCACGATTGCTTGCTGGCGCCAAAACATCTGTCTGGTTAGCGATTGTACCCCGGTCATCTGTCATCTGTCCTCTGTCATCTGACCCCGGTCCCCTGACCAACCACCACCCCACCGCCAACAACCCCACAATAACCGCCGCTGCAACCCACCGGGTCCGGTTTATTTTTCTAACCACAGGTTCTGCCGGACGGGCTGCCAGGATGCGTTGGTATAATTGTTCCCAGTCCACCACCGGCAGTTCGGGATCATCTTTATAGTAATCAACCAGTTGCTGAATATGGGCCGCCAGTTCGGGATACCCCTCACCAGACTCCACCAGGTACATGAGTTCCTTCTCCTCGGCGGGTGTAGCGCTGCGGGAGGTCCAGGCTTGGAGGAGATAATATATGCGTTGCGGTTCAGGGGCCATGGAAAATGTTAATCGTTAGATAATAGTGGATGATTGGCGGGGGCGGAATGTACTAGTTGGGATAAGATTTTTTCACCGCAGAGAACAGGATTCACCGCAGAGAACATGAGAACGCAGAGTTACGCAGAGATTTTACCGCCAGGGCGCTAAGGCGCAAAAGGATCGCTAAGAGCTAAAAGCTAAAACCTTTCTCTGCGTAACTCCGCGTTCTCATGTTCTCTGCGGTGAAAAAAATGTATACCATTGCTCCACCCTAAAGACGGAACTCCTCCCTTATCAACATCCAAACAACAGCCGACAATCCCTTACCAAAGTGGGTACGTAAAAATTCGCTGGCGGCCATCAAATGGTTTTTGACGGTGTTGGGGGAGATATTTAACCGGGCCGCCACTTCTTCGCGGCTCAGGCCTTCGAGCTTGCTGAGCCGGTACACTTTTTCCTGTTGGGGCGGTAATTGTAATAGAAAGGAATGGATGATTTCCCGGTTCTCCTTGGCCAGGAGGAAATCTTCAACAGGATTGGTTGATTGGTCGGGGTGATCGCTGACCCAGCGGTCAAGGGTCTTGCGGTCTAAGGCTATTTTCCGAAACTGGGTATAGATCTGGTTGTGAAGCATGGAGAGCAGGTAATTGTGGGGATTACGGCTCTCGGCCACCTGCCGGCGTTTGACCCATAAGGCCAGAAAGGTTTCCTGCACCGCTTCTTCGGCCAGTTGCTCTGAACGCATCAGGCGGAAAGCGGCTGCATAGAAAGGGGCCTTGTAGTGATCATATAATTCCCGAAAGGCCTGTTCATTGTCATTGGCCAGTTCGCGGAAAAGCAGATCGTTATTTTGGGTCAGCACCAAAACGGATGGGGTTTAGTCTCAATAAATGATTTGAAAATGTAATACTAAGATAAACTACTTAGATGAGACTCACTTAAATCCTGAAAGGCTGCATTTGGAAACCTAAAATCTCTGTGGTAAAATAAACCACAGAGACACAGAGGCACAGTGAATTATTTTCCTTCCATTTTTTCGGCGTCGACAACGCCATGGATTCTGCGTAAGACCAGCAAGGTGCGATAGATGCGGTCCTTTTCCATCTGGCAGCAAACCAGGATGAGGGAGGATTGTGGATTGGCGGGATCGGACTGTACATGCAGGTTTTCGAGGAGGATACCCCGTTCGGTAAAGACCTGCATCATGCGATAGAGTACTTGTATGGGGGTATGTACCCGCAAGCGGAATACACAGGATTTTTTGGTGATATGGTCGAAGGTGATGGACATAGTCGTTGAATTAAATAAGGGGAAGTGAGAACACTCCCCCTATTACCAAAAACTAACTCCGGTAAAGTACCGGCTGTTACTGCTATGAGAAAGGGTTCTGCTCCCTTTTGCTCGGAAAGGGACGAGTAGACACCCACCCCGGTGAAAAACTTTTGAGATATTTTTATTAATCGTTAGCAAGGTATATACTTAAATGATGTTCATTTATTCAAATACATTGAAAGCATTTTATCGTACACAAACAAGTCGATTTGGTAGATAATATTCGTATTGCAAATACTAAAAGCTAATAGCTAATAGCTATTAGCTTTTAGTATTTAGCTATTAGCTAAAAAAAGGGAGTGAGTAAAAACAAACTCCCGGCTATTCCGATAATTTCCTGAGTAGGAAAGTGAAGGGCCTGTAGAAACAGGCCCCGTTATTGCTTTTATAATCAAATAATCTGCTTAACACAATAACAAGATAGACCAGGATAGACCAGGATTTTGGGGATTTACATGAAATGACTATACAGGTACATGGTTGAGGTAATGAGTGGGATTACTCGTCAAAGTTCTCGGGTAATTCCGCGATTACATCGATCTTATCGGTCTGGCGGTTTTTGCCCGAACGGATTTCATTGAATAAAATATTGAGCTTTTGGTGAAGGATGGGACGATACTGTTCCCGGATGGGAAATTCCTTATCCCCCAGGAAAACACGATCATTATCAAATGAGGTTATATGATCAACTGATACGATGAATGACCGATGGATACGACAAAACTGTCCTTCGGGCAGGGCCGATTCCATCTGCTTCATGGTGTTGAGGATGACATAACTTTTGTCGGCCGTTACCACCTGGACATAATTCTGTCTGCTGAAGACATACATAATGTCTGCAAATGCCACGCGGATAAACTTTCCGTTGGACCGTATAAAAAAGCTTGACTGCTGAACGGCAGTCTTCTGTTCCGGGCACAAGGATCTTAATTCCATAGCAAAACAAGATTAAGTCTATGTATAAAGACGAATGAGAAGAAAAAAAGGACTAGTCGGTCTGCTTATTTTTTTCTCAAATGGAAAATTTTTCTATTGTGTAGGTGGTACATTTTGACGGGCAGGGCCTCTGAAATCAGTCAAAAAAGAAAAAAGGGGAAAGTAAAAACCCTCCCCGGTAGAATTGTTGGTTATCTGGATGAACTGAATACTAAAAAGAAGAAGGGATAAAAATCCCTTCCGAATAAACCACACTTATTGATCATGAGAAAACAAATACGAACTGAAGCAGACACAATTTACCGGGCTCCCTGCTACAAAAATTTTTAAATACACCAATTGCATTATATAGTACACGAGCGAGCTAAATGGATCAATGACTTTGCAATTCACCGTCCCAGTCAATATAAAAGGAGTTGGGACCGGGCTTTCCCAGTATATCAGAGAAGAATAAACAACGGGCATAGAACTGCTTTCTGAAACTCCGATCAACCGGAATAGAAATACCGGGGAGGCTTACCGAATATTCATCAAAGTCAATGATCTTGTTAGTGGAGACAATATATAAAGGGTGTACCTGGCAAAAATCACCCTCCGGCAAGATCCGGCGGATACTCTCCAGCGAAGCCCGACACTCCATCTCGGTATCCATCGACACCATCCGCACCAGATCACCCTCGGCCTGGAAATAAAGCACCCGCGGAAGCAAGATCCGTACATACCGGTCACCGACCATGATAAATACGCCGCCTGGGTTCATACCTTAAATATAACAGAGATATATACCTGTTTTAACAGAAATACACGATTGAGTGTAGGATGTACACGATTGATGGGGAACACTTACTTAGAGACCACGCTGGTAGAAGAAATTCAACAGATCGGCCCGGTTCTTTACCTTCAGTTTGCAGTAGATATTATGGCGGTGTACCTCGACTGTCTTAAAAGATAGTCCCAGGGAAGCCGCGATCTCGCGGGTATTCAATCCTTCGCGTACCATGCTGATCACCTGCATCTCGCGGTTGGTCAGCAATTCGATCGGATCCTTCTGATCCAGCATCTCGGCATATACCAACCGGTCACGCAGGCTCTCTTCCAGGTACACGCGTCCATTCCCCACCTCGCGGATGGCGGTCTTAAACTCTTCCAGGTTGGCAAACTTGGTCAAATACCCGGGTATCCCAGCCTTCATCACTTTTCGTATAACCACGATATTAAAAAAACCGGTGAGCAGGATGATCCGCGAACGACCAAATTCGCGCGACATGGCAATGATATTGTCTACCCCCTCAATACCCGGGATATTCACATCGATCACGATCACATCCGGATCAAGCTCACGGGCCAGGGTATTTGCCGCCGCTAAATTGGCTGCATCCCCTACCACCTCTATATCCTCAGATTCATTTAAAATAGAGGTCCAGGCCTGCCGCAGGGCCGCATATCCATCAGCGATAATTACCCGTATTTTATTCATGCAGTTAGTATAAATTTCATTTTACTTATAAAGTACAGTAAATGAAATTCCCTCATTCAAAGAATACACTGATGCAGGATAAAAGTGGACGAGAGACCTATATAGGTTTATGAAAATTGATGCAAGGCGGCTGCTAATTGATCCACCTCGGTTGTTGTGTTGTGCAGGTGCAAACTGATCCTTAACCGTTCTTTGCCTTCGGCCACCGAAGGATGCTGAATGGCTTTAACGGCAAAACCGGCCTTTACTAATTCAGACCCTGCCCTTGCGGCGCGCTGGCTTCCGGGAATGATGAGGCTTTGTATAGGTGAACTGCTGGGTAATAACCAGCAATCTTCGGGTGCCTGTATGGTTTGTTTAAAATGCTGAATAAGCTCAGTAAGCGGGGCATAAGAAAAACCGGGAGCCTTTAGTTGGGCATAGGCAAGCTGTATTCCCGTTAGCGCATGAGGTGGAAGGGCGGTTGTAAAAATAAAAGACCGTGCATGGTTCAGGAGATATTCTTTCAGCAGTTTGGGCCCCACCACAATGGCCCCGTGACAACCAAGCGCTTTTCCAAAAGTATGTACCCGGGCCCAGACCCGGTCTTCCAATCCCTCGGCGGATACAAGTCCCCTGCCCTGCGGACCGATAATACCGGTGGCATGGGCCTCATCCACAATAACGAGGGCCTGGTACTTGTCACAACAAGAAAGGATATCGGTCAGTGGTGCCTGGTCACCATCCATCGAGTAAATGGATTCTACCACCACAAAGACCTGTGCCCCGGGTGCACGATTCTTATGAACTGATTGTAAGACCTGCTCGAGGTCATTGACATCATTATGTTTAAAGCGGTGACGGGTTGCATAGCTAAGCCGGCAACCATCAATGATACTGGCATGGATCAACTCATCGGTTACCAGATGATCGCCCCGGACCGGCAGGGAAGAGAATAAACCCACATTGGCATCATAACCGGAATTAAAAATCAACCCGCTTTCTGTCCCGTGAAACCGGGCCAGCTCTTCCTCCAGACTTGCCGCCTGTTCGCAATGTCCGGAGATGGAACGCGAGCCTGTAGCGCCTAGCCGGTCATTGCTGGCCGCCATGGCTTCTTTCCATTTTTGTTGGAGTGATTCCGAGCGGGCAAATCCGAGATAGTCATTCGAACAAAAGTCGATCCCTTCCAGAATCAGTAAGCGGCGAAGCTGGTCTTTTTCCTTTCTTTTTTCTAATACCCGGGCAAGGCGGTCGGCGAAGGAATGATGGGCGTTCTGTTCATGCATAGCGCAAAATTAGGCAGGGAGCATGAAAAAGGGGTCTGTAAAAACAGACCCCGCACTTATTTTGAAACTTAACATGAGAATGCTCAAAAGTATAGCAGGATCTTTTGGAAAAAAGTATAACTACACCAACGACTAAAATACATACACGAAAAAGGGGATGTAGAAACATCCCCCGTCTGCTTATGCTTGTCTCTAAGAGAAGTGTGAGACAAAAATTTATAATGCGATCGGTGCTTCGGCCCATTCGGCGATCCGTTCGGTGACCTGAATGGCTTCGCGCAGCGTATTATTTTTAGAGAAGGAGAAGCGGATATTGATCCGGTCCTGGCGGCCCAGTACTTCCATTACATGTGAATGACCACCGCTACAGGCGCTACCCCCGGCTACTTCGATATTGGCCTGGTCTAAAAAAGGAAGCAGGGGTTCGGCTTCGGGGCGTTCGGGGAAGGAGGCATTTAATATGGTGTAGAGGCTGGCGCCTTTGGGATCTCCGTTAAAGAGCAATCCTTCGACCCTGGCCTCAAGTTCGGACATCATACATTTTTTAATCATGCAAATATGTGCAGCATCGGGTACAAATTGTTCGATGGCCCTTTCGAGTGCGGTGGCAAAGCCTACGATACCGGCTACATTTTCTGTACCCGCCCTGGCACCTCTTTCCTGGTTACCACCATGGTGCAGGGAGATAAGGGATTCAGGCTTGCGGGCTATCAGGACACCTACGCCTTTTGGTCCGTGAAACTTGTGCCCCGAACCGGAAAGCAAATCAACCGGAAGTTGCGATGCATCGATGGGAAAATGACCGATGGTCTGTACACAATCACTATGAAAAAAGGCCCCGTTTTCACGGCAAAGACTGCCCACCGCCCGGATATCGGTTATGTTTCCTGTTTCGTTATTGGCGTGCATCAGGGTGACCAGACATTTATCCTGAGATTCCCCAAGCAGTTGTTGCAGATGTTCGAGATCGATATGTCCATCCGGAAGTATAGCCACAAAAGAAACCTGTGCACCGGTAACCCTCGCCTGAAATTCAACTGCTCTTAAAACGGAATGATGTTCGATACGCGAGGTAATGATCCGTTTGCAACCCCAGCCATGAACAGCGGTATGAATGGCCATGTTATTGCTCTCGGTTCCGCCACTGGTAAAGATCACCGAGCCCGGGCTGACAGAAAAATGACCGGCCACGGACCGTCGCGCTTTTTCTACGGCCTTTCTTGCTTCACGTCCACGTGCATGAATGGAAGACGGGTTGCCAAAATGATCTTCCCAATAGGGCAACATGGCTTCCAATACCTCTGGTGCGAGAGGTGTGGTGGCTGCATTGTCAAAATAGATTGAGGAAATCATGGTACAAATTACCATGATAAGGGAAACCATTTATTTCAAATACATGAACTGGTTGGATTGATACATCAATTCAATGTATTGGTGGATGATTTTGTAATATTAGGAATTCTCACGATCCCGAAGCCTCGGGACACAGAAAACACGGAAATAAATTACCAGAACACCGTATACAACGCAATCAACAACCCGATTATAATCAACGCCCCCACAGCAAACCCGGTGGAGGTTTTGAACATACTCGCATCGATCTCCAACCCTTGCGGTTTCACGCCTTTCTTATTCTCATACCGGCTGATCACGATCATGCCGATCACGCAAAGAACGAATACGATCGCCATCCGGTCAAGGAAGGGTATTTCAAAAACACCCTCCTTATTCGCCACGGCAAACCCGATGGCGTGAAGAGGTTCCAGATCGATCATGCCCGGTGTGAATTTCAGGATCACCGAGAAAATAAACCCGCCGATGGTAGCAAACAGCGCCGCATTGGAGGTTGCTTTTTTCCAGAAGAACCCAAGCAGGAACATGGCAAAGATACCCGGTGAAACAAACCCGGTATATTCCTGGATATACTGGAATCCCTGTTTTCCTTCACCCATCAGTACATCTCCCAAACCGAGGGTCAGCAAAATACCAATGATCGAAGAAAGGATGATCGCCACTTTACCTACATAGACCAGTTTCTTTTCCGACGCATCTTTCTCATATACTTTTTTATAAATATCCAGGGTAAAAATGGTACTGATACTGTTTACTTTGGCCGCAAGCGAGGCGATCACGGTGGCGGCAAAGGCGGCCACGGTCACTCCTTTTACGCCTACGGGGAGCAGGTTCAACAGCGCTGAATAAGTTTTATTCGAATCGGCCACCACTTTTCCGTTCTTGGTGATATCGATCAGCGAATGATCGATCATATTATTTTGATACATATGATAAATGGCGATACCGGGCACCACAATGATGATCGGCATCAGCATTTTCAGGAAGGCGGCAAAGAGGATCCCTTTTCGTGCCGTGGGGAGACTGGCCCCGAGCGCGCGTTGGGTGATATACTGGTTACACCCCCAATAGTTCAGGTTGGCGATCCACATACCACCGATCAACACACTCATACCGGGGAGGTCCGCATAGTAAGGACTGTCCTTGGAGAAGATCATGTGAAAATGATCCGACGCTTCGGAGCGTAGGATACCAAATCCTTTACCCAGGCCTTCTTCCCCACCGATCAGGTCCATCGTGATATAGAGGGCAATAAATCCACTCAATACCAGAAAGAAAACCTGTATGGCCGAGGTATAGCCCACCACTTTCATACCCCCAAGGGCAATGAATACCGAAAAGAGGGCGAGGAGAAAGACACAGAGGGTAAAATCCCAGCCACTGATGCCGGAGATAGCGACCGCTCCCAAATAGAGGATAGAGAGCAGGTTGACCACGATATATAATAATAACCAGAACACGGCCATGATCATGGCCACCCGGCCATTGTACCGCTGGTTGAGAAACTGCGGCATCGTAAAGATCTTGTTCTTGAGATAGACCGGCATAAAGAAGACTGCCACCACGATCAGGGTCAGAGCCGCCATCCACTCATAGGAGGAAATGGCCAGTCCCAATGAAAAGGCCGACCCGCTCATACCGGTCATCTGTTCGGCTGAGATATTCGAAGCGATCAGGGAAGCTCCGATGGCCCACCAGGTCAGCGAGCCTTCGGCCAGAAAGAAATCCGCCGAACTGGTCTCTACCGCCTTTTTTTTGCGATAGATCCAATACCCATATAAGGAAACAAGCACAAAATAGAGCAGTACGATGATCCAATCCATTTGCAGCATGGCCGTTAGTTTTAAGTGACCAAACTTAGGGAAATTATTGGGTTAAGCTATTGATTTATTACAAAGCCTGCTTTCACTTTCATCAGGCTTGCCTAACATTGCACCATGAAATTCAAAGCCTTTCTATTCGACCTCAATGGCACCATGATCGACGATATGGATTATCATATCCGTGCCTGGCACCGGATCCTGAATGGATTGGGGGCCAATATCACGTTGGAGGTAATGAAAGAACAGTGTTATGGAAAGAACCATGAATTGCTGGAACGGACATTCCCCGGTCGTTTTACCTATGCGGAAAAAGATCAGATGAGCCTGGAAAAAGAAAGGGAATACCAATCACTTTATACGCCGGTGCTTCTCCCCGGTCTGGCCGATTTCCTGGAAAAATCCTACCAGCAGGGAATACCCATGGCCATTGGATCGGCCGCCATCATGTTCAATATTGATTTTGTATTGGACCGGCTCAACCTGCGTCACTATTTCAAGGTACTGGTCAGCGCCGATGATGTAGAACACAGCAAACCCCATCCGGAAACCTGGTTAAAATGCGCCAGTGCGTTGGGCGTAGCGCCAGAGGATTGTCTGGTCTTTGAAGACTCCCCCCGCGGCGTAGAAGCCGCCGAAGCAGCGGGTATGCATTCATTTGTTCTCACCACCTTACATAAGCCGGAAGATTTTTCGG
>JANRLV010000128.1:0-8273 GCA_033762195.1 Chitinophagaceae bacterium
TTGGTCTCCCATATCTCCACCGATATCTTTCCCCAGGCATAGCTGCAATCGCCGCCGTGTACATCTTCGATGGCGACATTATGAAGCTGGAGATTGATGCCCCTGGCCGGTGTACATTGACGCTCAGTATAGGTAGTAGTACTACGGGTAGCGGCTGTGGAGTTATCGTTCAGGTACTTCAATTCATAGCTGACGGCAACCGGAGCTACATTGGGGTCGAGACGTAAGCCATTTTGCACGTAATCATCAAAGGCCTGGAGTTGATTGGGTGAATTCAGGCTGATAGTGTTGGCCGCGTCACCGCCAAAGAAGAACCCGCTTATTTGCATTGAACTGACGGTCCTTTCATAGTTGAGCCGGGCATTTACTCCTCCGCTAACATTGCCCGAGGAATACGTAAAATCGAGTGCTGCCTGAATCGCTTCACGACTGCTGTCGGAGGCAATAAAGATATAACCCAGCCGGCCATAGTTCACCTTGTTAACATAGACCAGGTTATTGGGCAAAGGGTTATTGTCCACCAATTGCTTACCATCTGCCACATTAAGCATCACCGAAAAATAGACCTGGGTCAACCGGGCAAGAAACACATTCTTCCGGGTGCTTTTCATGTAGTTAAATGAAGCATTCAGGTCGGCACCATAGCCGCTGAAATTGGCGCCGATCTCAAAGGCCAGTTGCTCGGACGAATTGAGAATTTTCACTTCCGGCACTACGCGGGCAGCATTCTTGGTGGTCATGCTTCGGCGCATTAAGGTGCTGAGACCATTGTTTACGCCACCTAATGTTGGTTCCACCTGTACAATGGAGCTTTCGGTAAAGGCTGCAGAAAAGAGGTCGGTCGTAATGTTATAGGGTTTAAGTTGCAGGGCAGGTGCATTGTAGGCGCCACTCAAAATAGCGCTTTCATAATAGATCGCTCCGGGGTAGATCTTATCATTCTGGTTTCCCAATACGATCCGTTTTTCATCGCCTTTCTCTTCACTGACCAGGGATTCGGTGCAATAGCGTCCTTCCTCATTTGGCGCGGTTGGGTTGCTGGGTGGCGATGCATTTCTTTTGTAGGGCACAGTACCGCGCTGAAGTCTGAAGCTTGGATTGGACGCGCTGGCCGGAACAATCTGTCTCACTTGTGATGAACTGCGTACCAGATAAGGCACTGTTCCTTTTAATTTAATGGCACTGGTTGTTTTCACCGGTGTTTTTGTCTTGAGCACCGGTTTGGTTTGCGCCGACGTCATCGTAAAGGCGGCTGCAAAAATGAATACTAGAAAGATTGACTTTTTCATATTTAGCGTTTTATAAAGCTTTAATTTATTTTCCCACTTTGGTTACTTCATTCCTAGATTTTAATTTCCCCTCCTGGTACATTTCTGTTTTTACAATACCAAAGTCGGGTGCGAACCAGGTGGTGGTACTGGTTTTCATTTTGTCCTGCATGGCTTTCATCATCTCCTTCATTTGCGCATTCATGCCAGGTATTTCCATTTCCATGATCACATCATTGGAAACAGGATAACAATTCCAGGTGCCTGCGGACGTGGTAATAGATTCCATCTTACCTACTTTTCTGTTTTTATATTGAAAGGTCATGGTTGATTTTTTACCGTTCTTTTCGGCGCTCATCGTGCCGGAGATATCGGGAAGGCTTTGTCCTTCTTTAATGGCAATAGGGTATTCAATTTCAGTAGAGGTAAAACTGGCATCCTCATTTTTTTCGAGTGTACGAAAAGCGGAGGCTATATCCATGTAGATACTTTTTCCATCACAGCGGTAGTTGTATTCCAGGGTTTTCTTTTCCCCGCTACCAGACCGGATGTCTTCCCCTCTTACATGGGCAATCGTATTACCATCTTTACTGGTGATATCCAGGATGGTGGTAAGTTGTTTTCCCGTTTCTTTTCCTTCTGCGTCATAAGACGTGGCTTCCACAGTGATGCCTTTGCGAAAGAAGATCAGGGATTCGCAGCCTCCTGCAGTGGAAGAAACCTTTTTTTCTTCCGTCACATCGGCTGTCGAATTTGATTGGGCTGGCTCGGTGCTGTTGTTGCAAGCGGCCAGGAATAGCAGAATGGGTATGTACTTTTTCATTTTATGGTGATGTTGAATTAATAGTAAATGATCGCCATGCCGGGAGCGCCATTGAAACCTCCCCGGGGGTTGGTGCTTCCACCCCCGCCACCACCGGGCAATTTTCCAGGGCCTCCACTTCTTCTATAGGTTGGGTTATTGGGGTTCAAAACAATATCCCCGCGACCACCTGTGTTTTCTGTATTACCCGCGTTGCCCCCTTTCCCAAGACTCCGGGTAACAACATAATTATTGGGGCCGCCTTGGCCATAGGTATCCTGGTACACTTCTCCATCTTCTCCTGCTACCAGGTTGAATCCAATGGTATAATTGGTACATCCTCCCTGCTGACCACCAAATCCATCTTCTGCATAGGGGTTGGCGCCAACAACATAGGTAGCACCATTTCCGCCTGATGCTGACACGCTGTTTGCATTACCGGTTGGAAGGGCTCCCTTGAATTGGGCATAGGTTGTACCGCCAGATTGAGCCATGGTGGTACCGCCTTTTCCACCCTGACCGATCTTTACGGTCACCTCTCCCCCATCGATGATGGTAAATACGGAGCGTACAAACGCGCCGCCCCCGCCACCACCAGTGGATGATCCTCCGCCTCCGCCACCCCACACCTCGATCATTACGAGCTTGGTGCCTTTGGGTATTTGAAACTGCCCGTCCTGAGTGAAGGTGCGCATGTTCTTAAAATCAGCCCCGGCTTCCACAACCGTGGTTGTATTGGCATTGGGTAATGCCTGCAACCGCGGCGTATTGGTTTTGGGAATATTGTTGGTGTTTACGTTGCTGTTTGACGGGTTATTTCCGGGAGGGTTATTGCTATTCGGGTCACCCTGTCCCGACACAAGACCGGCTATGCCAGCTATAAACGCCAACAGAAGAAGTACTTTTTTCATTTGCATTGATTTCTTGTTGAATAAATCAGATGATCTGCATACCGGAAAATTCAGCCCGGTAATACTGGGGGATTTTACCCTCGAATCCTTTTTTCCCTTTTATTTTTAATTGAATGGTTGCTGATTACAGGTTTTTAGTTTCAAAATACCCCTCCGTGATCTTCACCACATTTCCCAATTTGTCGGTCAGTTGCCCTTCGAACCGTCCGTTGAGGAGGGAAAATGATCCAGCCGTGCGGATTGAAGTGATCGTAATGCGGAGATAATCCTGCTCCGTTCGCAGGGAATAGGACTTGCTGTTCAGCGTAAAAACCGCTTTACTATCCCTGGCCTTTAATACATAGGTGCCAACACTTTTCATCTCCTTCCTGGAAATATCCACCACCATATCCTGGCTGTTCGCCGCGGTGATATAGCCAATGCCTGTGGTCTGATTGGCATAACCGCGTGCGTGGGTTGTATCGGCTACATATACCTGGCTGCCAACTTTGAAAGAGAAATTGCCTACGGACAGTATCCGGGAGGGGCAGGCAGCCCGGGTGAAAGTGGCCAAAAACAGCACACCTATGGTCATGAATAGTTTCATCCGCATTATTTAAGCTTCAGGAATTTTGCTCTGTACGTCACTTATAATTTAATGATCTCGGTGAGGAAGCCCCGCACCTTACTACCAGCTTTGCTGCTCTTTACCTGATCCAGTTTGGTCTTGATCTTATTGGTCATACCGATCAATATTCGGTCCACCCCTACATTGAATTTGTTGGTGATATAGGTTTTGATCTCCTCTACTTTGGCTTTTGCCGTTGCTTCCAAATTCTGATTGTTCATACTTCCTCCCTGTTCGGACATCGGAAAAGTTTCCATGCCGTTGATCTGAATATTCAAACTGGGGTCATTCATCATAGCCTGGCCAAGGGTATCCAGGAAGGGAATTGATTCCGGAGTAAAAACGGGCGCGTTTTCCATGCTCTGCTGGGTGAAAGAAATATCAGTGGTAACTACTGATCCTTGTTCCAATAATTGTTTGATGAGTAACCGACGGGCATCGGCTTCGCCTGCGGCAATGCGTACATTGCTAAAATAAATACCCTGATCCTTATTACAGAGTTCACCACCAGCGATAAAGAAATTGGTACGATACTCCGGCAGCATGACCTTGGGCAGGTCAACTACTTTGGTTTCATCAAGGTAAACACGAAAGCGGGTCTTGTTGATGGAAATGCTGACATGCACTTCGCGGCCCATATATCCTGCCATATCAAAACTTCCTTTATTCCCGATATCAAATACATCCTTACCAAACACCACATCCGGGTATCCTGGCTCATTTTGCAAAACCACATATATCTTCTTGTAATACACATTGCCAGTGGATACATCGGCGATGGGGGTCATTCCAAATACGACCGGACATGCACCTGGTTCGATCACGAGATCGAATTCAATAGTACAATCTTCAGGCAGGCGTTTTTTGAGTTCAGGGGTCACAACCATATTCCCCCCGATCTTGAACCATTTGCCGTCGTGGCCATCGAGTTGAACGGCTTCACCTCCGCTATTGGTGTTCCAACGTGCAGGAAGGTCACCCACCGGGTCTTGCTCAAAACGGTCTTCAAAAATGATATTCGCGCCTTGAACGAAATCAAAGGTCTGGGCCTGTAGGCCAGTCAGCGTAAGAAAGAATAAGGCAATAAGAGAAAATAGATGTTTCATGGTCTCGCTAATTTTCCATAAAACTATCGTCAGGAAGGAGGTCAGGCAACTACATTATCATGTAGGGAAGCTGGGAAAGGCTTATACGAGCTTGTCTTTTATAGCTTTGGAAACAGCTTCGGTGGCTGAATGCACATGCAGTTTATCGTAGATCTTTTTGATATGGAAACGAACTGTATCAATACTGATCTTAAGTTCGGAGGCAATCATTTTATAGCTATAGCCATTCACCAGGAATTGAAGAATGGCTGTTTCCTTGGCGGACAAATTACTTTGCTCTTGCTCCTGTGAACGGGCCTGTGGTACCATGGTGAGTACTTTCCGGGCCACGGCCCCTGTCATGGGTGCACCACCTGTCAACACCATCCGTATAGCCCCAGGCACTTCTTCGGTGGCATAGCGTTTCAGGATATATCCTGATGCGCCTGCGCAAATGGCATTGAAGATATTCTCATTGTCATCAAATACGGTCAGCATGATCACCGGCAACCGGTTATTGAGTTTTACGATCCGCCTGACTGCCTCTACGCCATTGACCCCTGGCATATCGATGTCCATCAATACCACATCCGGTTTGAGCTCCGCAACGTCCACCTCCACGGTTTCTGCATTGGGCATCAAAGCCAACAGGTCCATGTCGGGCTCCGACTCGATAAGGAGTTGCAGGCTTTGCCGCAGCACTTCATTATCATCATATATTAAAACCTTGATTGCCATCTTTAAAGGGAACAAAAATCCCTTATTAAAAATAAGGAAAAGCCGGCCGGAAGTGGACTACATGATCATGTAGTTGGAATATAAAGGTCGATGACCGTTCCCTGGCCGGGTTGAGACTTGAGATCTACGCGGCCATGAAGGGATTCAGCCCTGGTGTGCATATTCTTTAAGCCATTGGAGGACCTGGCTGCCTGAAGGTCAAAACCCTTTCCATTATCGGCTATACGCATGGCAAGCCCTTGTTCACGTCCACTGAGATGGATGGTGACCAGATTTGCCTCGGCATACTTGGCAATATTGTTGATGGCTTCCTTGAAAATGAGGAAAAAATCTCTGCGTTGGTTCATGCTCAGCCGTTGGTGTAATACCTCCTCATCGATCTCGATCAATGTTTGAATATTTCTGGACTCCAGGGTTTGGGCCACATATTCCCGCATCCGGATGACCATATTCTCCAGTTTATCATTCTCTGGTTTTACTGCCCAAACGATGTCGCTGATTCCTTGTTGGGCGGCGGCTGACTGCTCGGTGATCTTTTTGATAAAGCTGGAGGTCTTGGCCTGATCGGTGTGGATATTACGTTCTGAAACCTCGGACAGTATCTTAATGCTGGTGAGTGTGGAACCGATCTCATCATGCAAGTCTTTGGCAATATTCTCCCTCACAGCCAGCAGGGCCTCCTGTTGCTGAATCTTTCTTTTCAGTTGATAGCGGTTGAACAGAAAATAGCCGAGCAAAGCGAGCAATCCCACCCCGACAAGAATAAAATTGCGCGTGGTCTCTGACTCTTTTAGTTTACGGTTCTGCAATTGCTTCTCTGTTTCGGCCAGTTGCAGTTGTTGTTCTTTGGTCTTGGCCAACAGGATCTGTTTTTCCAATTGTTCATCCTGCTGATTGATCCGTAGTTCCTGTAATTCCCTGGATTGGGACAGGAGCTCGATCTCATTCTGTTTGCGGCTTGCTTCCAGCAGATTTCCGGCGATCAGGGCGTTTTGTTTTTCGATCTGCAGTTGCTGGATCCGTTGATCCGCTGCTAACCGTTGTATTTCATTATCCTTTTTCTCGGTTTCGTACTGAATTTTGATTCGTTCGATATTGGAGAGTGAACTAGCGAGGGCGATGCTATCGCGGTAAAGGGTATAGTTTTTGTAATATTGATACGCTTTAAGGTGGTCTTTCCGGGCCAGGTAGAAATTGCTCATTTTCTCATATACATTGGCAATATTCTCTTTGTTACCCAATACTAGCGAGAAATCAAGCCCTCTGCCATAATACTTGATAGCGCTGGCTGAATCGTTCATGGCACTGGCCAGGTTACCGGCAGAAACATACATGCGGGAAAGCATGGGCTTATTGTCTGTTTCTTCGAAAAGCGCGATCGCTTTGTCCTGCCATTCTAATGCGGGTCCATACTTTTTGGCCCTGATATAAAAAGTGGACATTCCTGAATAAGCGGATGCCCGCAAAGGGGACAGATTTACTTTCTCGGCATACTCCACGGCCTGGCTTAAATGGCGAAGGGCCAACTCGGAGGAATCTTTCAGAATATACAATTGCCCGATATTGATATGAGGGATGATCAGGCCCTGAATATCATTCTGCCTGGACCGGTGGAAAATGCTTTGTTTCTGATAGGCGATGGCATCATCAATCCGGTTAATCAAATAATAAAGTGAGGAAATATTGCTATAGGTCTCTCCCAACCCACGGTCGTTTCCTAATTTTTCATACAGTTTTAGTGATTTCACAAACCATTCCATGGCCTTATCTTTCTTACTCAGTGCCATGTAGACGGACCCCAGGTTAGAATAAACTTCTGCGGTTTTGATGGATTGTTCCTTTTCGAGTTTAAGGTCGAGGGAAGTGAGAAAAAAATCGGCAGCTTCATTGGTGCGCCCCTGTTCAAGCAGGTACACCCCCATGCGATTGCGGGCTGAAATGATCAGGGAAGTATCTTTTAGCTGACCAGCCAGGTGGTTAAGCAGGGAATCATACCGGCGCAGTTCTTCCATTTTCCCTTTCACCCGCATTACTTCAGCCATGATATCATAGGCCAGTGCTTCATACCGGCGATATCCCTTTTTACCAGCCACTTGTGCTACCCGGCTGGCTTCTTTAAAGGCAGAATCATGTTTGATCTCCTTCAGCCATTTATTTGACCGATCCAGGGCCTGGCCCAATTCAAGGGTATCCGCTTGTGCGAAAACGGAATGAAAGGCGGGTATCAAAATAATAAGCCCACCAATTCTGGAAATGATCGATCTCACGGGCATAGGTTTTAAGTTCTAATCGAAATTTAAGACTAAATATCGGATTTTTGTAATATGGATAATCCCGTGATCCTTTTTGATGGCGTTTGCAATTTATGCCAGGGAAGCGTACAATTTGTGCTGAAACGGGATAAAAAAGCGTTGTTTCGCTTTGCCTCCCTGCAATCGCCCTATGGGGAAAAGATTCAACAGCAGTTTGGAATCACCCCCGGCAAAATGAGCTCCTTCATTTTATATCAGGAAGGAAAAATATTTACCCGCTCTGAAGGTGCCCTCAAAATGCTGGCCCAACTTCCCGGATGGCGTTGGGCAAAAGTATTTCTGTGGGTACCCCCTTTTATCCGTGACGGAATTTATAACCTCATTGCCAAAAACCGGTATAAATGGTTTGGGAAGAAGGAAGAGTGTTGGTTGCCACGGGCGGAGTGGAAGGAGGTGTTTTTGTGGGAAGCGTGAGGCGTGAGGGACGTGAGTTTCGTGAGACGTGAGGCGTGAGTTTCGTGAGGCGTGAGACGTGAGACGTGAGAGGTGAATAGTGAATAGTGAATAGTGAATAGTGAATAGTGAATAGTGAATAGTGAATAGTGAATAG
>JANRLV010000129.1:0-67862 GCA_033762195.1 Chitinophagaceae bacterium
CGTCATCCGTCATCTGTCATCTGTCCTCCGTCATCTGTCATCTGTCCTCCTCCCCACCCTTACTACCTTCTCCTTCGGTTCAGTTTGGCGGGAAATGGCGGTAAGACGTTTGCCGCGTTCGCGTTTGGTGACGGAATTACCAGCGATGCCTTTGATAACACCCCGGCAGTTAGCGGATCCACACCGACATTCAAAAGGCTCTGCGGTGCGGTCAAGCAGTGTGGCATAATCAAGGGTAAGCTCCTCCCCTTTTTGAATGGGGCGGCGTGTGAGAACATTTAATCCATCATAGGAAGTATTGGGATCACAACTGTGATTTTGCGGGGCCCATTGCAACGGGTCATCATCCCATAAAATATATACTTCGGTGCTGATGGGATAGGCATAGCGGCGAAAATGTTCTTTCATTTCTTCGGGCCAATGTTTCTCCACATGGCGACGAGTTACGATCCGCTGGGCCCTTTCTTCGCCTTTGAAAATGATCTCCCCGGCTGGAATTTCTTCTGTGGCATAAATGCCATAGCCCGCGATGGAGTTCCCTTTGATCCGGAATTTCTTTTGACGGCGTTTGTGACGGGCAATACCTTCGGCCACCATGTGGTGGAGGAATCCTGATTGCCCGATGCCATCGTATTTCAGGATAAAATCGGCAGACCCTTCATAGCCATCGGAATAAAATACCGAGCAGGTAAAATTGATCTCAAGAAAATAGATCTCATTGCGGTCATTGACCCTGAAATCCAATCGGGCATACCCCACCCCATTAAATGCATTGAATATCCTTTCGGCCGCCATCTTCAATTCGATCTCCAGCACGGTATCATTACAGGGTACATTGCAATCGGGATGAAGTTCGGAGGTTTTTAAGGCATAGGTCTTAAAAGCCCGATTGGGAGGAAATACATATTCCACGGGTTTGAAAACCGTACAGGTTTGCTCCGGGTAGGCATTGGCCGCCACCAGTACCGTGAACTCGCGTCCGGCGATGTATTCTTCCACGAGTAACTCACCGTACTCGGGAAGCAACTCTTCCACTTTTTGCCGGAGTTCCTTTTCTTCTGTCACCATGGAGTGTTCATCAATACCCAGGCTATCCCCCGCTTTGGATGGTTTTACAAAAAGAGGATAGGTCAACTGGTTATTGATGCCTTTCAAATCATCGGTATGTTGAACCAATACATAGGCCGGGGTCCTGACCCCTTCGCAAAAGGCCACATATTTCATCAATGGTTTGGGAGGATCGTACAGGTTGGAGCTTGGGCCGGTAAATGGTAGATTTAGCAATTCGAGCGTATGGATGACATCAATGGAAGGCACTTCCCACTCCAGATAACCTTCACAAAGATTGACAAATACATCATACCCTTTTTTCGACAGGTCACGCAACTGGCGATAGGTAGTGAGTTTATTTAACAATACATGGTCCACGGTAGCCTCCGGATAAAGGGCCGTCAGGTCCCTGGCTGGATCATAATACTGATAATCTACCTTGGACGTTGAATAATCGGGTTGTAGCACACAGATCTTCATACATTAGGGTTTATGACGCTTCAGCGCATCCTCGAGTATCTCACAGGTGAGCTGGGTAAATGATTTTCTGGCAAATCGAAGGATCGCGCCGATGGACGTAAAATTCTCATCTTCACTCAAACCGCATTGGGCATTTACTTCCAACACATACAGGTTTCCCGTTTCCTTATCCATCCGAATATCTATACGCCCATAACCGGTACCGCCTACTGCTTTATACGCTGCGAGACTTAATTCCCGAAGGGGGGCCAATAATGCTGCTTCAGGTTCACCGTAGTTATAGAGAAACTGGTCATTGTCAACCGGTTTTTCGTCCTCATAGGTTTCCCAAAGCCGGTCATAGGAAAGAAATTGTTCGGTCTCCGGCAGTCCCTGGTGAAACAATCGTTCTGCCGGGGGATAGAAGATCAATTCACTGTCACTGCTTCCAACCACCAGGGTAGTGAATTCTCTTCCTTTGATAAAAGCCTCTGCGATGATACCGCCGCCGGCCAGGTCCCAGCCATGATAACCTCCGCGCATTTCCTCCAGGCGGGTAGTACATTCTGTTTCGGTATGGACCACATTTTTTATACCGATACCCATGCTACCCCCAGAGATAGCCGGTTTCAGGATCAGGGGGGTACCTATCCGGTCAAATAAACCTTTCAGATTGGATCCCTCTTCATTCATCACTTCCCATTTAGGTGTAGGAACACCCGCTGCCTCAAAGGCCTGCTTCATGGGAATTTTGGAAGTAGTGATCTCATAGAAGAAACGATTAGAACCGGTAAATACCAATCCTTCTTTTTTCAATGCCTCGATCACAGATACGCCAGGCGTTCCATTTATCTCATCGCCATCACATAAATTGATCACCAGGGGTTGTTTTCCATTGGCAGAAGAACCTATTTGCCGAATGATATCATGGTAATCATGTATCCCTACCGGTTGCCATTCCCATTCACATTTCAATTCATCAAAGACCCGGGTGTACTCTTTAATTCCTTCCGTAAAATCATAATAGTATTGCAGATTGGGGTCATCCGTATGGAGATACGGTGCCAGCACCCAGACCTTATATGAAGATAATACCGATTGGATATTCATGTACCCAAGCAATATAAAGTCTATTTATTAACTGATAAAACTATATTTCTAACATTTCCTTTAAATAACTTCCGAATAACCAAACCTCATGAAAAGTATTGTATAAAGGAACGGGGGCAACCCGAATAACACCTGGTTCACGCCAATCGGCCATTACCCCTTTTTGGGTCAGATGGTCAAATACCTTTTTTCCATTTTCAGGAAAATAAAGGGAGACCTGGCAGCCATGCTGGTCTTCTTGTGCGGGGGTTAAGATTTCCCATTGGGATGTATTGGCAGGACCCTGACGGATATGATCCAGTATAAACCATAACCAGGCTGTCAGCTTTTTTTGTTTGGCAAGTATATTGGCCCAGCCAGCTTGCTCTATCACGGATAACGAGGACCGATGGGCGGCATAAAGAATGAGCGAGGGGGTACTCAACTGCCAACCTTCGGCTGTTTGAATGGGTTTAAAACCAGGTTCCATTTGAAACCGGGTTTCTTTTTCATACCCCCACCAACCGGCCATTCGGGGGATGGATGCATCCTGGTGAAATCGTTGATGGATGTATACCCCGCCGACAGCACCAGGTCCGGCGTTGAGGTATTTATAAGAACACCAGGCTGCAAAGTCAACATTCCAGGCATGTAGCTGCAGGGGTATATTACCAGCGGCATGGGCCAGGTCAAATCCAACCAGGGCACCTATTGACTGGCCGGCCTTTGTTATGGCTTCCATATCGAGTACCTGTCCGGTATAATAATTGATCCCACCCAAGAGGACAAGGGCCAATTCATTCCCTGTCTGGTGGATCTGTTGCAGGATATCTTCAGTTCGCAGCGTAGCCTCTCCTTCGCGGGGTTTTAATTCAATAAGGATATCCCTGGGATCCAGCCCCCGTGACCGGAGATGTGTTTCAAACATATACTGGTCGCTTGGGAAGGCTTTTGATTCACAAATGATCTTTACCCGTTTGCCCGAAGGGCGGTAAAAACTAACCATCAGCAAATGGAGATTCACCGTAAGCTGGTTCATGACGGATATCTCTTCCGGATGACAACCCATAACGGTAGCCAGCGGCCGTGTAAGGGACTGATGATATTCCATCCAGGGTTCCCGGGCATGAAAGAAACTTTCTACCCCCAGTACAGACCAGTCATCCAGAATGGTTTGGATATACTCTTTTGTTCGTTTTGGTTGAAGACCCAGTGAGTTGCCCAGGAAATAGATCTTATTATTACCAGCCGGCCCGGGCAAGATGAATTCATTCCGCATAGAGGACAATGGATCCTGTTGGTCCAATTCGCGCGCAAAGGCTTCGGTGAATTGAAAACTCATAAGGCTTTGGGGGGATAAAGTGATGACTTCCGCTTTTGCATTTCTTCGGCAATGAACCGGGCACCGGTATCCCCATGGGAAAGTTGATCAATGATCTGCTGGAAACTTTTTTCATCACGGTTCTGGCTGAGCTTGAACACATGCTCAAGCCTTTTGACCTCTATCTCAAAGGGCCTTATTCCTTTCATCATCTTATCGAGATACTCCGGGGGCAAATTATCATAGACGGTTGAGGACTGAGGATTGTTCTTCTCAAAATAGAGGGTCAGTTTTTTCATGACCCCAACCAATTCTTCATCTGAACCAAAGCGGATAGGGCCATGGGCGTGTACAGACATATAATTCCAGGTGGATCCCATATGTGGCATGGTGTACCAGGTAGCGCTTACATAGCAATTTGGACTGGTAAATACGGCCAGGATATTTTCGGGAAAAGCCTGAAAGGCTTTGATATGATCGGTTGCCTTGCTCATATGACCGATCAGGAAGGTCTTGCCTTCACGCACTTCAAGGAGAACGGGTACCTGGGTAGCAACGGGGCGTCGTTGATCATCCACCCCAAACAAAAGGGCAAGGGGATGGGCCAGCATGAAAGCCTTTATCTCCCCACTATCGGGTTCTTTGAAATCAGGAAGGTTGTACATGGGACAAAAATAAGTCCCTTGTCCGGATCAGGACACTACTTCGATAACTTTTGTGGCCCCCATATTAGCGTTGCGCATGGCGATGCTGCGGGCAGCGAGGCCGGCAAAGTCTTCAAAGGCCTTACGGGTAACGGCATCCTCACTCAGCATGATGGGTACCCCTTTGTCGCCCCCTTCGCGTATGCTTTGTACAAGAGGTATTTGTCCCAGGAAAGGAATATCATATTCATCGGCGAGGCGTTTTCCCCCATCCTTTCCAAAGATGTAGTATTTATTATCGGGCAATTCGGCAGGTGTGAAATAACTCATGTTTTCAACCAGGCCTACAATGGGTACATTGATCTGTGCTTGTCCAAACATGGCAATGCCTTTTTTAGCATCGGCCAGGGCGACATCCTGGGGTGTGGTCACGATCACTACGCCCGTAACTGGAACGGTCTGCATCAGCGTCAAATGGATATCTCCCGTACCAGGAGGCATATCCACGACCAGGTAATCCAGGTCTCCCCAATATACTTCGGTTACAAATTGCCGTATGGCGCTGCTGGCCATGGGGCCTCTCCAAACCACGGCATTCTTTTCATCCACCAATAATCCAATACTCAGTAATTTGATCCCGTATTTTTCCAGGGGAACGATCATCCCCTTTCCTTCTACCTCCATCATCATGGGTCTTTCTCCCCGCACACCAAACATGATGGGTACGCTTGGGCCATAAATATCCGCATCCATCAGCCCCACTTTAGCGCCGCCTTTGGCAAGCGCCAGGGCCAGGTTGGCCGAAACAGTACTTTTTCCCACACCGCCTTTGCCACTAACCACGGCAATGATGTTTTTTACCTGCGGAAGCACGGCACCGGTATCTACTCGTTTGGTCGATGTATTTGACGTGAAATTCACTTTTACCTCGGCTTCTTTATTAACCAGCAGTTTAACAGCATGAATACAGGCATTCCCGATCATGTCTTTCATGGGGCAGGCCGGGGTGGTGAGTACCACGGTAAACGAGACCTTGTTTCCTTCAATCTCTATGTCTTTTACCATGTTCAGGGTCACCAGGTCCTTTCCCAGATCAGGTTCCTGCACATTACTTAAGGCCTCGAGCACTTTTTCCTTCGTCATTTTAAAAGCTTATGTTAAAAAAATGAATGGACTGCAAAGTTAAACATCCCGCCTGCTTTTTTGTTTCCTATTTAAGTAACTAGTCCCTATTTTTGGCGAAGTGAAGAAAATTCTGCTTTATACCATCTTTTTGCTGCTCTTGATGCCTGCTCGCTCAAAAGCCCAATTTGAGTCCGTACGTGATTCTGTTGTACAACTTTATGGTATTGTAATGACGGCTGACAGCCTGGTGGGCATCCCGGCCGTTAGTATTGTGGTCAAGGGTCAGAACCGGGGAACCATCACCAATGCAGAGGGTGTATTCTCGATCGTGGTATTAAAAGGAGATATAGTAGAATTTACCCATGTAAGTTATAAATCGAAACTGGTCACCATTCCCCGAAACCTTGATGGCAACCAATACAGTGTTGTTCAGTTAATGGTGGCTGATACCGTTTATTTACCAGCCACGATCATCAAACCCCGGCCTACCCCGGAACAGTTTGCCCGTGATTTTGTGAACGCCGAAGTGGATGATGATGACCTCGAAGTGGCCCGAAAAAATACAAGTATTGCTGCCAGAAGGGCTTTATTAAAGACCATTCCTTCCGATGGACGTGAAGCAACGAATATACAGCTCCGCAATGTGGCCAACCGCGCCGTTTATGCCGGTCAAACACCACCCCTGAATATCTTCAATCCGGCTGCCTGGGCCGATTTTATTGATTCGTGGAAGAGAGGGGATTTCAAGAGGAAAAATTGATGACACGAATTTTTGCGAATTTTCACGAATTTATTGATTCAGGTAATTAAGATCTTCTACGTCTTATATAACTAATAATTCGTGCCATTCGCGCTCATTCGTAACAATTCGTGTAATTCATATTGTCATAAATTCTAAAAAGGTTTCTCCTTACTTTTGCCCCATTCAAAATCAATCCTTATGTTCAACATTGGAGATAATGTTTCTGTCATTGGTGCAGGCACCATGGGAAACGGGATAGCGCATGTATTTGCCCAACACGGTTTTAAAGTTACCCTCATTGATATAGCTCAGCCACAATTGGACCAGGCGGTGGCTACGATTGGCAAAAACCTGGACCGGATGGTTGCCAAGGAGATCATTCGGAAAGAATTAAAGGCAAAAACACTCGATAATATCCGTACAGCCACTTCCATTGAGCAGGGAGTTAAGGAAGCCTCGCTTGTGATCGAAGCGGCTACAGAACAGACTGAACTCAAACTTCGGATATTTCAACAATTGGATACCTCTGCACCGGCGGATTGTATCCTGGCCAGCAATACCTCTTCCATTTCCATCACCAAGATCGCCGCTGTAACCCAGCGCCCCGACAAAGTGATCGGTATGCACTTTATGAACCCGGTTCCGGTGATGAAACTGGTGGAAGTGATTAATGGCTATAATACAAGTAAAGAGGTCACTGAAACCATTATTGACCTGAGTAAGCAATTGGGAAAGGTTCCCTGTGTGGTGAATGACTATCCTGGATTCATTGCCAACCGCATCCTGATCCCCATGATCAATGAAGCGATCTCCAGCCTGTATGAAGGCATTGCCGGTGTGGAAGAAATCGATTGTATCATGAAACTGGGTATGGCCCACCCAATGGGCCCCCTGCAACTGGCCGATTTTATCGGACTGGATGTTTGCCTCTCCATTTTAAAAGTACTCCATGATGGCTTTGGCCATCCTAAATATGCCCCCTGCCCCTTGCTGGTCAATATGGTGACCGCCGGAAAACTAGGCGTTAAGTCAGGTGAGGGCTTTTATGTATATACACCGGGTAAGAAGGAATTGGTCGTGAGCGGGAGGTTTGTTTCCTGATTTTCCATTTTCCGGAAAATCCGTCCAAACACGGGAAACTGGCACCACCCACCTGCCATATAAAATATTGATTTTCATTTAAATAGGAGTCTGGCATCGCTTTGGAATTATCCCTGCCAAACCCCTAAAAATGAAAACTAAATTCTACTCAATCATCCTGATCGCCGCCCTGCTGGCAGGCTTTCAATCGCTGGCCCAGTCCAACAACAATTCCGGACCCATGGGCATCCTTTTTCAGGAGACCTTTGGAAAGGGAAACAACAAAACATCTCTGCCTGCTGGTCGTACCACTTACTCTTACAATTCTGGTAGCGCCATTTCTGATGGTGAATACCATCTCTACAAAAAAACGAATGGTCGCTCCGAGTGGCATGCCTCGAATGACCATACTGGTGACGGCAACGGTCGCGCCATGGTGATCAACGCCAGTTATGCTGCCGGTGAATTCTACCGCGATACAGTAACCGGATTGACCTCTAACTCTTATTACAGCATCTATCTGTATGTGATGAATGTAAATACTCTGGGTACTTGTGGTTCATCTGCCCTGCTGCCCCGCTTGCAGTTTGTGGTAGAGGCCTACAATGCCAACGGAACTTTTACTCAATTGACCTCTTTTACTTCCCAATATATTGCCCAAAGCGCCAACGCTACATGGGTACAGGTTGGTGGTACCTTTACGCTCGGTGCCGGACAAACCAGCGTACGTTACCGCATCATCAATAACCAAACCGGTGGTTGTGGAAATGACCTCGCGATCGATGATATCACTTTTGAGCGCGTTATGTCTACCCTTCCTGTTACCGGTTTGCAAACCACGGCTATCCGCAATAACAATGATGTGACTGTTAAATGGCAAACACTGACTGAATCCAATACCAGCCATTTTGTAGTAGAGAAAAGCACCAACGGTAAAGATTGGGAAGCCATCGGTACTGTAGCTGCTGCCGGAAACAGCATCTTCAAAAAAGAATACAGTCTGAATGACACCAAACCCGCTGCTGATAATTACTACCGTATTCAGCAGGTGGATATTGATGGTACTTTCACCTACTCCAATGTAGTGACCATCAAAGTGAACGCTACGGTTATCAAAGCCAGCACCTACCCCAACCCCTTTACAAGTGGAGTACAGGTAGATATCAAGGCTGAAACCAACCAGTCAGTGATCATCAACCTATATGACCTGAATGGTAAAGTAGTAAAGCAATTAAATGCTGAATTACGCAAAGGTTCCAACAGCGTTGCTATGAGCGACCTGAAAAATATTCCTGCCGGTATGTACCTTCTGGACATCACCAGCCGTGAAGGACAAAGCATCTACAAAACCAAACTGATGAAGCAATAAGCTATACGAATTTCGTTTTACATTTCAAGGGTTAAGGACGGCCGTCACAGAAATGTGGCGGCTTCCTTTTTTTATTTGAGGATGGAAGGATATGGGAACTTGAGAATGGTGTGAAGAGAGAATTAAGATTGCCATTATGCGTTTGAACGGATAATGGAAAAAGAATCCAGAATATGGATACTAATCTGCATGTTGAAAATTAGTGATGTTGGTTTTCAATGGGTTATTTTTTGGCACACAATTGGCCTTTAGATTAACACGAATACGAATCAAAAACCAGTTAAAATCCAACAACCGAAAAAGACCAACGGATCCTGACTATCAAAAACCTGAGTCTGCATCTGAAAAACCAGATGATCCAATCCACCTGAGAAAAACAAATTTTCACTTAATAGGGTTAAAAGATAGCCGCCACTCGTTCGTGGCGGCCTCTTTTTTTAATTTCTTCCCAATCGTTTCTTCATTTCTTCGACCGGAAAAAAGATGATCCTTCCCATTTGTTCTTTGCCCCGATAAGTTACCACTTTTAGAAGGGTAACATCTTTAGGTAAGGTCAGGGGTTTTGTATAAATGGGATAATATTGGTCAGGGAAAGAATAATCAAGGCTATAATGGATATTCAGCCCTTCTACTTCCGTATCCATTTGTACCACGATCTCGCCCTTTGCATTGGTGGTGAATTTAAAATCGGGTTCAAACATGCTGCGGGCATATTTTTTATCGGCCGCGTCAAATCGTTTAAAATGCATTTCCACTTTTGACACAAACCCGGCCCAATTCTTTTGCGCAACCGGCGACCAGACATCTTCAGCCAGGGCAAGTCCGCGAGGCCAGGTCATGTATTCGGCATGGCGCATATTGTACACTTGTTCTGTCCACAGGTTGGCTTGACCACCCAAAATATATTGGGATTCCACACCAGCCGGTAACGGGTCAAACTCATATACCTTTTTAAGCCGAAGGCTGGCATACACAGGAGGTTCAATGATGCGATCGCCTTGCATATAGTCAATATAAACATGGGTCGTGGGGCTCATTACCACTTCATGCTTTAGTTTAGCCGCTTCGATCCCACCTTTGGTACCCCTCCAACTCATTACGGCCGCGTTGGGTGCCAGTCCTCCCTGCAATATTTCATCCCAGCCGATCAATTTCTTTCCTTTGGAGGCGACGATCTTCTCCACGCGTTTTACAAAATAGCTTTGTACCTCATCCAGGTTCTTCAGGTTCTCCCGTTTCATCAACGCTTTTACCTCCGGCATTTTCTCCCAGAAATTACGGGCTGTTTCATCCCCACCCATGTGTATGTATTCAAAGGGAAATACGGCTGCGAGTTCGGTAAATACCTTATCAAGGAATTCATATACCTTCTCATTGGCCGGGCAGAGTGTATTATCGATCAATCCATAAAAATGTCCGCTCGGAGGCCATTCCATGATCTTCTCCCCGGAGCGCACCTGATAATTTTTGGCATCGGGTGTACAGGATAATTCGGGATAGGCAACAACGGCAGCCAGACTATGACCGGGTACATCTACCTCAGGAAGGATATTGACAAAACGATCCTGGGCATAACGGATCAGTTCTTTCAGATCCTCCTGGGTGTAAAACCCGCCATAGTCCTTTGGCTCGTCGGCAGTGGGTTTTGTCATATCCCCAAACCGGCCGATCCGATAGGCACGCCAGGCCCCTACAGAGGTCAATTTTGGTAGTGATTTGATCTCAATCCGCCAACCTTCATCATCGGTCAGGTGCAGATGCAGGAGGTTGAGTTTATACTTCACCATTTGGTCAATATAGGATTTCACTTCTTCCTTGGTGAAAAAATGCCGGGATACGTCGAACATAAACCCTCTCCAGCCAAAACGGGGATAGTCCACGATTGAAACCTGTGGTACAGACCAGTCAGCACCCGCCTCAAGCGATTTACCTTCCACCGCTGGAGGCAATAACTGGAGTAAGGTTTGAACCCCATAAAACAAACCGGCTGGTTGATTTGCTTTGATCACGACACCATTTCCTGTTACCTCCAAACGGTAACCTTCTTTTCCAATCTCCGCATCAAGGGTGGGGATCAGCAGGAGGCGAACAGCGGCTGCCGCGTCTGCAGGATTAATTGTAACGGTTTTACCGCTGGTGGACTGAACCTTTCCAGCGAGGTGTTGGGCGGTCTTCATCACTTCTTCTTTTGCGAGGTCACCACCAATGACCAGTGAATTTCCCAATTGGTAACGGCCCTGTCCCATAGTAACCGAAACGGGTTCGGGTATGATATTGAGGGATGGCTGGCTTTGGGCAACATTGACCAGGAAAAATGCAAGCAGGAGCAGAATTAATTTTTTCATGTGGCGGGGTGTTAGAATATATAGATATTGTGTTCTTGGTTTTGATTTTACTGTTTTAGTGTCGCCAGAGGCGACTTTCTAATAGTGCGAAACCAGAGGTTTCGCATAGCCAGAAGCGCTGCGAGCGTCGCGTGAAACAGAAATTCAGGATACTTTTTCGACCTCTACGGTATAAAGATCCTTCAATTTATACAATAATTCCGTTTCCCGGTTTCGGGGAATATTCACTTCCATCATACAAAACAACTGGATCTCATTTTTAATGACCTGGCACCCACATTGCTTGAGCAGGGTCATCACCGGGTTCATCTGTGTATAATCAAATTGAAGCCGGTAAGGTACTACCACAGCCCTTTGCACCAGCGGGACCGTTTGTAATGTCATGGCGGTACTATTCTTGTAAGCATTGATCAATCCGGGCACCCCCAACAAGGTACCTCCAAAATACCGCACCACAACCACGGCCATATCCACTAATTCGCGGCTGTCTATTTGTCCCAATATAGGACGCCCGGCGCTTCCCGAAGGTTCGCCATCATCGCTGCTTCTGAACAGGTTGCCATCTGTGCCCAAGCGGTAAGCAAAACAATGATGTACTGCCTTTGGATGTTCCTCTTTCAATTGTTGAAGCCGGGTTTTGAAATCATCCACCGAACGAATGGGAAAGGCATAGGCCAGGAACCGGCTCCCTCTGTCTTTGAATTCAGCCAGGGATTCCTTTTCAATCGTATAAAAAAAGTCACGGTTATCCATACGCGATAAGGGCGATTGCCCCTAATGATAAAATGATTCCAAGCCAGTTTGTTTTGGAAAGATGCTCGCGAAAGACGAGCCAGGCAATTAAGGTGCTGAACAATACGATCCCCATATTATTTACCGGAATGATCATGGAACTGTTTGCTGCGTATTCTTTGAGCACCATCACGAGGCACCAGATGGAAAAATAGTTGGGCACACCAATCATGATCCCACCCCAGATAGCTCTTTTGTCAAATTTCTGTTTTTTGACCAGCAATTGATACCCCATTAAAATTAACCCAATGATGGCAGCAACAGCAAATGCGGAGATCAGATAATTGTTCTTATTGGATTCGTTCAGATGGGTGGTCTCCACATATTTGATCATAGTATCCAGTAATCCCGATCCGGCAAAGATCACAACAGGCAAAAGGATCAATCCCCTGGTGAATTTTTTACCTGACGGTTCGGTATTCCCCGAAGGCCAACAGGTGAGCGCCACCGCACCAAGGGCTACTACGACGCCCAGGATTTTCAAGGCCGTGGCCTTCTCATTATAGAGATAAAGTGAAAACAGGAAGGGTATTACCAAGGAAAGTTTATTGGCCACAGACACTACCGAAACCCCCATTTGTTGAGTGGTAAACCCGATCAAATTGAATAAGGCAATAAAGGTCGCTCCCATGATAAGAGCCCAACCGATCCAGCTTTCATGGATCAATGATGAAGTAAAAGGGCTGGCCCCGTTGAATATAGAACCAGTGATGACGCATACCCAATAATTGACCACGATAGCCTGTAACAAGGGGATATTGAACCTCTCCAGAATTTTGAAAGAAAGGACAAGCCAGGAAGACAATATGATGCTGCCGATCAGGAATAGCATTGGCTGTTTTTGAAATATTCAATCCGGTCCCCCACCCCTTCCGGGCCGGGTATCCTTACTGCACCTGTGATTATTGGCGCCATTGTCCCTTCTTCCACAACCAGCGAATCATTGGTTATCACCCGGGCTTCATCCCAGGCGCCGGTTTGAATAAAAGAACCCAATAATGCCGCCCCGCCTTCTACCAGCAAGCTTGCTTTTTTCAAGGTGTACAGATGCTTAAGGATTTCGCGGACAAGATCGTTCTTTCCGGAGACTTTTAGAAAGTTGAGGTTACCCAACTTTTCCTCTTTTTGGGTATTAAAGATCAGGGTGGGTTGGCTGCTATCCAGCAGTTTGAGTGACCCGGGCAATTTCAGGTCGAGGTCCACCACGGCCCTGAGGGGTTGAGGTCCCCCGAACCGGTTGGTCAATGCAGGATCATCAAGTAAAGCTGTGCGGGTCCCTACAAGTATGACCGCTTCTTCGCCCCTCCATTGGTGAACCAACCGTTGGGTGAGGCTGTTGCTGATCAACAATCGCTCCTCGCCCTTTCCTGAAATAAATCCATTGGCAGTTTGTGCCCATTTGAGAATAACATAAGGGCGTTGCTGTTCGTGGAAGGTGAAGAATCGTTTATTCATCTCGCGACACTCTTTCTCAAGCACGCCTGTCACAACATTGATTCCTGCATTTTTAAGTTTCTCGATGCCTTTTCCATTTACTTCCCCAAAGGGGTCACGTGTACCGATAACCACGCGGCCGATCCCTTCCGATATGATCCGGTCTGCACATGGCGGGGTTTTGCCATAATGCGCACAGGGTTCCAACGATACGTATATGGTTGATTCAGGGATCAGGTGTCTGTCGGATTCGGGTACACTGTTCAAGCAATTCACCTCCGCATGGGCCTGCCCATACTCTTGGTGATAACCTTCCCCAATGATCCGGTCATGATGAACCAGTACGGCACCCACCATTGGATTGGGGGCCGTATGTCCGGCAGCCAGTTGCGCCAACTGCAGGCAACGCAGCATATAGGATTCATGTGCCATGATAGCAGCGAATGTACGAGGTATTGGTGAGTTGGATGACAGATGACGGATGACGGATGACGGATGACAGATGACGGATGACAGATGACAGATGACGGATGACAGATGTTGGTTTTTGTGGATTTTGAAGGGGGTGGGTGATTTTTGCTTTTTTCGTAATTTGGGCACTTGTTTCATATAACTCTTAAAAAGCTAAAAGCTAAAAGCTAAAAGCTAAAAGCTAAAAGCTAAAAGCTAAAAGCTAATAGCTAAAAGCTAAAAGCTAATAGCTAATAGCTAATTTCCAACAGCCATGCATCTTTCCTCCGCCCGAAATATTATCACCCAACAACTCGAGCCTGTATATCTTGAAAATGAAACGCCCCCTATGACAGATATCCTGATCGAATGGGTAACAGGTCTCGACCGCCTTCAGCAAATAGCGCAGCCAAAGAAGGAGATCACGCAGGAACAACAACTATTATTGCAGGAGGGGGTAACACGGTTGCTTTCATTTGAACCCATACAATATATCACCGGTCATGCCTGGTTTGCCGGAAACAAATTCAAGGTCGGACCTGCGGTTTTGATTCCCCGGCCCGAGACGGAAGAACTTGTTGATTGGATATTAAAAGAAAGACCGGATAAAGAATCGTTCTATGTATTAGATATCGGGACCGGTTCGGGTTGTATCTCCGTTAGTCTGAAGAAAAAACGACCAGGCTGGACCGTTTCAGCCATCGATATCAGTCAGGAAGCCCTGGTGATAGCCAAGGAAAATGCGGATGAATTGGGTGTGGAGGTTGATTTCAAAGCCGTTGACCTGACTGATGAAACAAGGTGGCCAGGACTGGGTGAGATCGATCTCCTCGTCAGCAACCCGCCATATATCCCCTGGAGTGATTGGAATACGTTACCTGAAAATGTGAGGGAACATGAGCCTTCAGAGGCCTTGTTTGTCCCCGATACCGACCCCCTTTTATTCTACCGCCTCATTGCTCAATTGGCCAGGCAGCAACTTAAAAAAGGAGGTGCGATCTATCTTGAGATCAATGAAACCCTGGGCGTGGAAGTTGTTTCCTTGTTTCAGGCACAGGGATTCTCTTCGATCGAGTTGAAGAAAGATATGCAGGGGAAACACAGGATGCTTAGCGTGGTGGTTTGAGCCTTGTCACTGCACATTCGCCACCACCTTTGCCCCGGCCCGTTTAGCGGCGCGCATAACCCGGAATACTTCCCCATAGTAAGAGATCGTATCTGCGTTGATCACCACCGAGGGGGTGTCTATCAGGGGCCTTAACCGAATGACTTCAGCCATGAGCAGGGAATCCAGCATAGCGGGATCCACTTGTCTTTGGCCCATAAAGAAATTCTGGTCTTTATCAATGGAGATCACAATATTTTGTTTGGCCTTGGTATCCTTGGTACCACGCGGGTTGTTCACCTTGATCACATTGGGGTTGGCCAGCGTGGAAACGATCAGAAAGAACATCAGCAGGATAAAGATGATGTCGTTCAGGGAATCCGTGAACACTTCAGGCTCGGCCGTCATTTTTTTTCTCAGCTTCATAGGCTTATTCTATCGGGTGGGTTCCTGTAATACATCCAGAAAATCGGCCGCTGCCACTTCCATTTTATTCACGTTCTTTTCCAACATGGTATGAAGGAAATTATAGCAGAGGTAGGCGATCAGACCAATAATCAGACCGGTAATGGATGTTACCAGTTTGGTATAGATACCTCCGGCGATAGCGCTCAGGTCAAATTCACCGGTAGAATTGATCTTAAAAAACAATTGCATCAGACCGGCCAGGGTACCCACAAAACCAAAGATGGGTGCGGCACGGGATACCACCGAAAGGAAGTTCAGGTTCCGTTCCAGGTTATACATTTCGATCTGGGCCACATTCTCCATGCTGCTTTCGATCATATTGATGGGTTTGCCGATACGCTGAATCCCTTTGTCCACGATCCGGGCCACGGGGTTATTGGTATTCTTGGCAAAACTCCGCGCCGCGGTGATATTGCCGCTGGTAATATGGTCACGAATGATATTCATGAAATTACCATCCACTTTAGAGGCTTTATTGATCGCGATATAGCGTTCAAAGAAGAAGAAAACGGTAAGCAGGAACATCAGGGCCAGTGGGATCATGATCCAGCCTCCGAGGGAAAGCAGTTCGATGATACTCAGTTTGCCGTCTCCATTGGAATCCCCCTGGAGGACATTGGTGGCTGTATTGGCTAATTGGCGTAAGGTGTCGGTCTGCAATAGAAATTCAAGCATGGGTCACTCTTTAGGTCGTAAATGTAGTTTATCGGTCAGGAATTCAATTTTGATGCCAGCTATTATTTATTAACAGCTGTGCAAACAACGAAAAAAATAATGCCGCATTTTAGGCGGCATTCGAATTTCGGAATACTTTAACAAGCTTATTTCCCGGCGCCGACCTGTTTCATCATCATGGCCTGGATCTGGCGCATGGTATTTTCCATGCCTTCGGGGCTTCCATCGAGGAAGATCACATTCCCTTTACCATATTCGGCAAAATTCTTAATGGCTTCGGTCCACATGGAGAACAGGATCACGTTGGTATCGAGGTTGGCCTGTTTCATTTGTTCAGCAGCCTGGGTCATACCTTCGGCTACTTCTTTACGGAAGAGGGCCACCCCCTGACCGCGTAAGCGGGCTGCTTCGCGTTCTGCTTCCGCGGCGATCTTGATGGCATTACCTTCGGCTTCGGCCGATTTGGTTTTGGTGATAAGGAGGGCCTGCCCTTCGTTCTCGGCGGCTGCTTTGAGGTTATTGCTCGCCACCACCTTGCTCATCGAATCCAGGATGAGTTTATCAAAGGTGATATCGTTGATCTGAAGGTCAAGCAGATGATAACCCCAGGTTTCCAGTGTATGGTCGATCTCCGCTTTTACATATTCAACGATCTCTTTGCGGAGGGCAAGGATCTCGGCTTGCTTTTTAGTCGCCACAAAGGAGCGGATATTTCCTTCGATGGTGCGGATCAGGGCCTGCATCAGGTCGCGATCGGCAATGAATTTAAAGGCTACTTTCTTGATGGTCTCCTCGTCTGCATTTTGAACAGAGTAGAGCAACATGCTTTTGAAATATACATTGGCCTGATCGGCGGTGACTGCCTGAAATTCCAATTCCACGGAACGGTTCTGAATGGATATCTTCCGATACACTTTTTCCAGAAAAGGGATCTTAAAGCGGAGGCCGGGAGGTGCCACGCGGCGGTATTTACCAAAGAGCGTGATCACGCCAACGTACCCCTGATTTACGGTGAATAAACCACTAAAGAAGAATAAGACAAGGGCGAGAAGCCACCAATACGATGAGATATAATGTTCGATTCCCATTTGAAAAATATTTGACACAAGTTAACGAATCCCTACTCACCCGCTTCACTTCTTTTGGCACAAATTTGCACCAGGTTGACCAGGGTTTCCACGCTTTTTTGCATGTCTTGTACACTCACATATTCATATTTCCCATGCAGGGCCATTTCCCCGGTAAAGATATTCGGGCATGGGAGTCCCATATAGGATAGTCGCGCCCCATCGGTACCGCCACGGATCGGCTCCGATATAGGTTCTATTCCCGCCTCCAGCATGGCTTCCCGGGCAAATTCCACCACCTGGGGATGCTGGTCGAGCACTTCGATCATATTGCGGTATTGTTCCCGGGCAGAAAACTCAGCGTTGGCGCCGGGAAAACGTTTTAGTGTTTCCAGTATCTTATCCTTGAGGTATTCCTGGTAGGCGGGCAATTTGGGTGTATGGTGGTCCCGGAGGATGAATTCCACCGTCGCTTTTTCTACGGTTCCCTGCATTTGCACCGGATGTACGAATCCATATCTTCCTTCCGTCGCCTCCGGCGCCAGTTCATCTTTGGGCAGAGAATCAATAAAGTGACTGGCTACTTTGAGGGCACTGACCATTTTATCCTTGGCATCGCCGGGATGCGCGCTGATGCCATGAAAGATCACGGTGGCGCCGTCGGCGGAAAAATTCTCATATTCAAGCGCCCCTCTTTCACCCCCATCCAGTGTATATCCAAAATCGGCCCCGAGTTTTTTCATATCCAGTTTATCCACTCCTTTTCCTATTTCCTCATCGGGGGTAAACAAAAGGCGAATCTTACCATGTGGAACGGAGGGATGGGAAATTAGATAAGCGGCGAGGTCCATAATGACAGCCACACCAGCCTTGTCATCCGCTCCCAGCAAGGTGGTACCGGATGCAGTGATAATATCCTCTCCAACTTTTTTGAGTAAATAGGGATGTTGTTTGGGTGAGATCACTACGGATGGATCATCGGGTAGTACGATATCACCACCATCGTATTGGCGGTGAAGGAGAGGTTTCACCCCGGTACCTGAACAATCGGGGGATGTATCCATATGCGCGCAAAAACAGATCACAGGAACAGGCTTATTAACCGTGGGGGGAATGGTGGCAAAAACATATCCCCATTCATCCATTTGGACATCTACTGCCCCCATGGCTTTTAATTCCTCCACCAAAACCCGTCCAAGGTGCTTTTGTTTTTCGGTGGAAGGGAAGCTCTCAGAATGGGGGTCACTCTGCGTGTCGATCTGAACATACCGCATTAGTCTTTCAGCCACTGTATATTGATAGTCAAGGGACATAGAGGAATTTTAGGGTTCGAATATACATGAATCCCTGTTTCCGCCCTGTATGAAAACAGCGCATTTATCAAAAACCGGGTGGATAAAAAATGAAAATGCCTTACCTTTTAGGTGAACCAAACCAACGATTAACATGAAAAAAATGCTCATTGGGGCCATCGTGGGAGGATTACTCCTGATGGTCTGGCAAACACTTTCCTGGACAGTACTTCAACTTCACTACAAAGCCACAGAGTACACCCCCAAACAGGATACGATCCTGGCAATACTGGGGTCGCAATTAGAAAAAGACGGATCCTATTTTATGCCTGGCCATCCCAAAGATGCGTCCATGGAAGTAATGGAAAAAACAATGGCCGATGCCATAGGCAAACCCTGGGCGCAGGTTAGTTATCATTCCAAATTGGAGGATAATATGACCATGAATATCATCAGAGGATTATTGGTTGACATTGTGTTAGCCTGGCTGCTTTGTTGGGGATTGTCCAAAATGAATGCACCCTCATTTTCCACTATATTACTTACCAGCCTGGGAGCGGGATTGATCGCCTTCTTAAATGGAATTTATACCATGCATATCTGGTTCGAATCATTCGACCTGATGAATCACCTCGTCGATTCAGTTGTGAGTTGGGGATTGTGTGGGCTGTGGCTGGGATGGTGGTGGAGAAGATAAAAACACGAATGAAGACGAATGACCCGAATTGCACGAATTTTTATTTATGAATTCGTGTAATTCGGGTCATTCGTCTTCATTCGTGTCATATATTCTATGGCATCAAAATAATCGGGCTTCCCCCAACTATTTCTACCAATTCAATATCAAACACCAGTTCTTCGCCGGCGAGGGGATGATTGGCATCGAGAACCACATTCTCTCCTTCGATCTCGGCCACCCGAACCTGGAATTGTTCTCCGGATGCATTGTTCATTACCAAAGGCATTCCCACTTCTACTTCCATACCTTCCGGGAAACGGTCTTTGGGGAAATTGATCATCATATCGGGATTGCGGGGACCATAAGCATCGTCCACAGGAATGGTTACGGTTTTTTTGTCACCCACTACCATGCCCATCACCCCATTATCGAATCCTTTGATCACCATTCCACTGCCCACTTCAAATTCAAGGGGCTGGCGTCCCGCAGAACTATCGAAAGTTTCACCACTGGTTAATTTTCCATGATAGTGGACTTTCACCTTATCGCCACTCTTTACCTGTTGCATTTTTTGTTGTTTTTAGTCAAAAATAAAGGCGGAAAGGTAGCCCATAATTCCTAAATGCAACCAGGAAATATTTTAAGCCGTCTATATCAAATATTTAGTGAAATTGGGAAAAGTGAATTATGTTTAATCATGAAACAGATCCTTGCCATACTTAGTCTTTTCGCCCTGCTAAACACCCCTGCCCTTTCCCAATCAGACAGGGTAATAGCAGGAGCAGAAAGGATACCGGTTTACCTCCCTATGCTGGAGGGTCGGACCGTTGGAATTTTTGCCAATCAAACCTCCATGGTTGGAAATACCCATTTGGTAGATACGTTGCAGAAATTAGGGGTCAAAATCGCCGCCATTTTTGGCCCTGAACACGGGTTCAGGGGTAATGCCGATGCCGGTGAAAAAGTGGCTAATTATATTGATAAACAAACCGGTATTCCGGTCATCTCCCTTTATGGCAGCAAAAGAAGGCCATCCGCAGAGGATGTGAAGGATATTGATATCCTGATCTTTGATATCCAGGATGTAGGCGTTCGGTTCTATACCTATATTTCCTCCCTGCAGGAATTTATGGAAGCAGCCTTTGAGTATGGAAAACCGCTGCTCCTGCTTGACCGGCCCAATCCCAACGGCCATTATGTGGATGGACCTGTACTCGACCGCAAATTCCAGTCCTTTGTGGGAAAACAACCGGTACCTATCGTGTATGGCATGACGATCGCGGAATACGCTATGATGATCGCCGGGGAGAAATGGCTGAGTGAAAAAGCCAATGAGCGCTTTGATCATTACCGTACCGCTCAAAATTCACCTGATACCCCTTTTCATTTTCAGGTGATCAAATGCAAGAACTATACACACCAAACCCCTTATGAATTACCGGTAAGACCCAGCCCCAACCTGCCGGATATTCAATCCATACTCCTATACCCTTCCACCTGTTTCTTTGAAGGCACCGTATTGAGTGAGGGACGGGGAACAGATAAACCTTTTCAGGTATTTGGACATCCGGCTTATCCAAATACCATGTACTCCTTTACTCCCAACCCCAATGAGGGAGCCAAGAGTTCCAAGCTATACGGACAGCTTTGTTACGGATGGAACCTTTCCGGTCCTGTAGCAGCTGTCAAAAAAGAAGTGGATAATAAGATCCAGTTAAAATGGATCATGGAGGCGTATCAGTTATTCCCGAAAAAAGACAGCTTCTTTATCCCTAATCAACATTTCAACCGCCTGGCCGGTAACGATATTTTGATCCGGCAAATAAAAGAAGGTAAATCAGAAAAAGAGATCCGCGAAAGCTGGGAACCGGAACTATCAAAATTTAAAACACTCCGCAAGAAGTATCTGCTTTACGAAGAATAGCGATCTGTCAAATTCCCAAATGTTCAAATTAGGCGGCTCTGCGTAGCCATTCGTATCAAGGCCGCAATGTTTTTTGCTTCGAATTTTGCCAGCAGATTTTTTCGGTGGGTATCAACAGTAGATACACTGATAAACAATTTTTGAGCGATCTCATTATTGGTCATGCCTTCGGCGATCAGTTCCAGAATTTCCTTTTCCCGTCGGGTTAGTACCGGCACCGGGGTTTCGGCAGATTGGCGGAGAGATTGAGCCGCTTCCAGGCTCAGATAGAGTTTCCCCTTCATCACTTCCTGGATTCCTTCCAACAATTCTTCTTGCGAAGCATTTTTCAGGAGGTAACCGGAAGCTCCATTCTCCATCATTTTCTGTATAAAGCTCTGCTGGTTAAAGGTGCTTAGACCAAGAATAAAAACAGTCGGAAATTCCTTTTTTACTTCAGCACAAAGGTCTATTCCACTTTTATCGGGGAGATTGATATCCATCAGTACAACATCTACTTCATTTTGTTTCAGGAAGGCAAGACAGGAAGAAGCTGTCATAGCATGCCCCACCCATTCGATCGAAGCATCGTGCTGGAGTAAGGATCGGATTCCTTCCACGACCATATAGTGGTCATCCACAATAAATACTTTGGTCGGCATCATGAATTGATTTCAATATGAATGGATGTCCCTTTGCCAGGTTCAGATTGTACATCCCAGCGTCCTTTCAGATAACTGATCCGGCTTTGGATATTGGTCCAACCAATGCCCCTTGCCCCTTTGAGGATAAGTGGGTCAAACCCCTTGCCATCATCTTCCACCGTGATGCTGGTTCCCTCTGCCGTATGACCCACCTGTACAATGGCTGTTCTTGCCGCGGCGTGTTTCATGGTGTTGTTCAACAATTCCTGAACAATACGATAGATCGTGATCGCAGTAGATTGTTCCCATTGCACCCCTTCCATACCAAAGGATTGATAGGTGACTGACAGAGCGCCTGATTGATTGATATCATTGCAAAAATCACGCAGGGCCGTATCCAATCCAAATTTTAAGAGGGCTTCTGGCATCATGTTATGGGCCACCCGGCGCATTTCCTTTATTGAACTGTCCAGCATATCCATACTCCGCTCAAACGCCTGCTGGTTTTCGGGTGTCATGATCTGGTTTCCTTTCATGGTATTCAATGAGTATTTGATTCCGGATAACATTCCCCCCAAACCATCATGAAGGTCTTTGGCCAGGCGGCTTCTTTCCTGTTCCTCCCCTTTCAGTACAGCCTCTGTGGCCATGAGTTGCTTTTCGGTCTCCAATTCCTGGATGCGTTGCACCTGCAGGCGTTGCTTGTGCCGATAGTTAAGATAGAGCAGGAAGGAAATCAGCAAGAGTGCCACCGCTCCTCCGATCAGCATATAATTCAGTGTGGTTTTTTGCCGAATGCTGGCTTGCTGTAAGCGGATCTGATTATCCTTCCGTTCGGATTCATACTTCTTTTCCAGTTGCAGGGTGGTTTGCTGGATCAATTCGCCATTGAGGCTATCCCCCAGTATGGTTGAAGTACGCAGGGCCTCTTCTGCTTCCTGCACCCGGTGCATGGCAAAGAGAACATTGGAGAGTGTCTCTAAGTTTCTACGGTGTTGTACCCGTTGTCCGGAGTGGGCAGTGATCTCGATGGCCTGGTCCATGTGCTTTTTAGCCAGCGGAAGATCATTTTTCCATAAATAATAAATCGCCAATCCCCGATTAGCTATCGCCTCACTTTCCCTGGCCCCCATTTTTTGGCTAAGCTCAAGCGCTCTTTTAAAGTAGGGTTGAAGTTCATTATACTTATTGGTCTGAATCAGGCAATCACCCAGGTTGAGCATGCTCGTTGTTTCGATCTGCAGGTCGCCGATCTCTTTGCCCAGTGCCAGAGATTCCCTGAAATAGGAAACCGCTTTATCCAATTTACCAATATTCACATAGCTTAATCCAGTATTGCTCAGCGATAGCGCCAAGGTGTATTTATCATTGGTATTCCTGAAATAGGCAATGGCACTTTCCCCCAGCTCGATGGCTTTATCATAGCGGTGCAACTCCATATACAATATCTGGAGGATGTCTTTTGACCGGGCCTCCAACATCTCGTTTTTTAGCAGGGCAAACACCTTCTTGCCCTCTTCGTACTGAACGATAGCGCTATCATACATGCCAGCATACTGATAGGCCGTGCCGGTATTGAACAGGCATTTGGCCAGGTACTCGGTATTGTTGATCTGTCGCGCCAGTTCCACCGATCGAAGATTGAGCTGTATGGAAGAATCAAATCGCCCCTGCATATTGAGTACGAAGGTGTAATTGGTGATAAACCGGATCTCACCCAGTTTATAGCCGATCTTTTGACTGAGGTCTCTCGACTTTCGGTAATACGCTTTGGCGGTTTCGGGATCATTGCCCTCATACTGTTGTCCGATATTGATGTAGAGAATTACCTTATTGGTGTCTTCCCTGGCGGCTGGCAATAGCCGCAACAGGCTGTCCTTATTCATTAGCACCTGCCCTTGCGTGGTAAGACTGGTGATCCAAAAAAGACCCATGTATAGCAAAATCGACTTCATATAGAAAAGTAGAGATAATACCTCATACTACAAATAAACAACCATGCAACCCCACCCCTTCTCCCCCTTTTCCATGATTTTTCTGTTTTTTAAAAATCTCCTGTTTTTAGGGGAGTGATTAGGGTTGCGCCCGGCTCTATTTTCGACCCATCAATCACAAAAAATAAAAATAAAATGAAAAAGACCTTAGCGTTGCTCCTTTTTATGGGAGCCATAGGAAATCTGGCCCAGGCCCAGTTTCAACGCGTATCAAAAACCCCGACCAAAGCAACCTCTCAGCCCATTAAGCAGGTGAAAAATCCGGCCGCCACACCCAAAGTAATTGGCACGGTGATCAAGCCTGCCGGTAACTTCACCAATCCTACCCACGTATATACCCAACCCGATGGTGGGCGTTTATATACCACCATCCGTCAGAACCCCCAAAATGTCACCAACAACTTTGGTGGCGTAATTAAAGAAACCGTATCCGGTCGTACCGAACAAAACCAGGGAATGGACAATTGTGTCAGTGAGGTAAAGAACATCAACGCCCAAAGCCTGACCTTCATGAATGTCAACTACAATCAGCAGGCTATCCATATTTTCCCGGGGGCCATCTACTCCTTTACCAATTTCTTCTCCGGTAATTTCCGGCCATTGGAACAAGGACGTAACGCCATCACCATTGCTACAGACAACCTGGCGAACAGCACCGGCTCCACCTTTGAAGAGGTGACCAATCCGACCATGAACAACATCAACAGTAAGATCGCGACGCTGATCCGCCCATTTTCCACCACAACAGGAAGCGCGAATATCCAGTACCGCGTTTTTACATCGGATAATGATGCCGACCTCTCCATCAAGCTGTCTGCCGGTGGTGGTTATGCGGGTTTCAAAGCCTCTGGCGGTTTCAATATCAGCCAAACAGAAAAGAAATACTACCTCACTATAGACGCCATCAAGCCGTTGTATACTTTGACTACTTCCGTACCAGCAAGTGGCTTCTTTTCCGATAAAACCATCGAGGCCAATAACCCCAATCTGATGGTGATCAAGAGTGTGACCTATGGCGCCAGAGTATTGGCTAACCTGGAGATCACCGTTGTTACCAATAAAGACGATGTGGATTTCAAAGCAAGTTTTGGCGCGGATAGTGGAAAAGGTGTTTCTGCCAATGCCTTTGCCACCTTCAACTACTTAAAAAGCAGTAAAGCGGCTTCTACCACGGCCAATGTGTATATCATTGGCGGCCCCATGAATACTACCATCCTTTCTACGGATAAACTGCAGACAGAGATCACCGATCTGCTTTCGAGGTGCAATTACCAAAGTGCCCAACCCATTTCCTATTCCTTTATGGACCTGAACGGGAATATCCTGGGTATTGAAACGGCCACTGATAAATTCACCGTCAGAAAATGCGTGCCCAAATCTTCCACCTACCGGCTCTCCACCGCCACTATTACGCTCTATACAGGTAAGGACAACAAGGAGCAAGGATCAAATGCCATTGCTGAACTGGTGAATTCCAAAAACCTGATGGTAGCGGAGAATAATTTCAACAATATTGAATTCAAAAGCTCCAACGATATTGCCATGCATGTACGGTCAGGTGTAAACCCCGATGACCTGCTTATGGAATCCTTCTCCAGTTCCGGCGGCTATGTAGATGTGTTTTTTGATCCCAAACCGATCTTCCTTGATTTTGACGCCTGGAATATCACCGGCGCTGTAATCACCTTGAATTTCATGGATCAAAATAACTCCATTGTGCAAAAACAGATCCAGTTCAATAACCTGGCCGTGTTAATGCAAAAAAATCAGCAACGTCTTCGCCTGCCCTTTAATGGACTTTTCCAACCAGGTGGTGCGTTTATGCCGAACTAAGATTACAATTTGGAGATTCGGGATTTACCGCAGAGAACAAGAGGACGCAGAGTTACGCAGAGGTATTATTGATTATTTATACTTATTCCTACATAATTTCTCAGCGTAAATCCGCGTCCTCTTGTTCTCTGCGGTAAACTCTCAAATTCCTCATTCTTCATATCAAATGACCAAGATGAAACTCCTCCTTTTCCCCTTCTTTCTTCTGGCCCTGCTGCCAACATTTGGGCAGAAGAAAGTAGATCCGGTTACACAGTCGGCCATGGCGGGTATTTCATTACCTGCCAATAGCCGAATGGACAAAAGGTTTTTGTCCGAAACCGGGGCACGAATATTATTGGAACTCGAAAGCAAAAAATATGGTACTGGTATTGGTGCGGTGGAGGTATTGTACCTGCCGCCTGTTTCAACCTCCGGTTACAATTCAGATTCGCTGATCGATCAACTGATCACCCAGGGTTGGAACCTTGCGCCTGTAGAAGGGGATGATAAATTTGTGTGGTTGGAAAAAGGTGGTCAGTACCTGATGGGTTATTTTTCGATGGATAAAAAGGAAAGTAACCTTTATTTTGGGGTACCTGAACAGGCGCCTTCGGTATCTTTTGAACCCATGCAGGATCCCAATGCTGGTGCGGGTCAAACCTATTCTCCTCCCCAAAACGAAACCCCGGTGAATAATACCCCTGTGAACAATGAGCCTAAAAACAATACCCCGGTAAATAATACCCCGGTCAATAACACCCCTGATCCGGGTACACAGGGACAAATGGGATCATCAGGTAATACTCTCCAAAACTCGGGTTTCACCGAAACCCGTTTTGATAATGGATGGGTTAGTACCGCCAAGGAAGACTGGGTGGAAGTGGTAAAAGGGAATATAAAGGTCATCCTTCATTACCCCAATCCCAGTGCGAATTCGACAAGCTCCGACATGGCCGATAATTGTGGTGTTGCCTGGAACTTATTAGTCGCCCCACGGTATAGCTCCATTCAGAATTATCAGTTAGGGCCAAATCTGTTGGATTGGGAAAAAGCCTATTTCTGTCAAGCCACGCTTACGGACAACCAGACCGGGCAACGGGTATTGGTTTCCCTTTTCAGAAAAGCAAGTTCGGTTTGGATGGAAGTGGTGACCCCGGATGAGCAAAGTTTTGCCAATGAATTCGGGTTTACGATGCAAACACTCCAAAACGCCGGACTTGATGTTTGGAACAAGATAAAGCTGATGTATGGATACAATCGGTTTGGGGTAAAAGAATTTGAACTGACCGGTCTTTGGGCAGACAGGTTTTCCAGCAATACCTTTTATGCAAATATTTATACCGGGGCGAGTGCAGGCATGAGTACCTATTCCAGTTCACAGGAATTTGACTTTTTTGCACCAGGGCGATATAAATGGAATATCGCCTCGGCGAATTCCTATGGCGGACAAACACAATTTGCTTCCGCCAAGAGTGAAGGAAATTTCAAAATGGTGAATGACTGGCAGGTCTGGTTTTCCGACATTGAGAAAAAGCCAAAGAAATACGATGTGTATTTCTCCTATATAAAGGGGGCAAAAGTGTTATGGATGAATGATGCGGATTATCCGGGCTCGGGGATATTTAGTGGGTATATGAAGAAGTGAGGCGTGAGGCGTGAATTGTGAGACGTTAGACGTGAGATGAAACTCACGATTCACGTCTCACGTTTAACAATTCGCTACCTTCGCCCCAATGAAATCCCTCCCCTCTCTCCGGATCATTTTCATGGGCACCCCTGAGTTTGCCGTAGCCTCCCTGGATGCGCTTGTGCAGGCAGGAGCAAATATTGTGGCGGTGGTAACGGCACCGGATAAACCAGCCGGAAGGGGTATGCAACTCACGCAAAGTGCGGTAAAAAAATATGCAGTGGAGAAAGGGATCGAGGTTTTACAACCTGAAAAATTACGTGACCCCGTATTTATTGACCGCTTGAAAACCCTGAAAGCGGATGTACAAGTGGTGGTAGCCTTTCGGATGTTGCCTGAAATGGTTTGGAATATGCCTCCTATGGGTTCAGTCAATCTGCACGGGTCCTTATTGCCTCAATACCGCGGCGCAGCCCCTATAAATTGGGCAGTAATAAATGGTGAAAAGGAAACCGGTGTTACGACCTTTCGGCTTAAACATGAAATAGACACGGGTGATATTTTATTACAGGATTCCTTTCCGATTGGTGAAAATGAAACTGCGGGAGAAGTTCATGACCGAATGAAAGAAATTGGTGCGCGATTATTAGTCAGAACCATCGAGGGTTTGGCGGATGATACCCTGAAGGAAAAACCGCAAGATAGTTTTCCCGTTTCGTCACTCAAACACGCCCCCAAAATATTTACAGATACCTGCCGGATCAATTTCCAGCAACCGACCGAAATGGTGCATAACCTGATCCGTGGACTTTCTCCATTCCCTGGCGCCTTTACCACCCTTAATGGAAAAACACTAAAGATCTATCGGACAGAGAAAGAGATCAGGCTTCCGCAACATACTCCCGGTGAATATGTAAGCGATGGGAAAAACGAATTCAAATTCGCTTGCAGCGATGGGTATGTTAAGGTGAAAGAATTACAATTGGAAGGGAAAAAGAGAATGGGTGTTGAAGAGTTTTTAAGGGGCTTTCGGGCAATTTAAGGTATGGAAATTTGAAAATGATTCCCATTCTTTCAATCCCAAACCAACAAATTACCACTCGATTTGAACAATGAATTTCTCGGTATTGGCTTCTGGGATTTCAAGTACCGAAGAAGCCGCGTTGCTGATCCGGATATCCAGGCCTTGATTAAGTTTGATCCCCGCCATTTCTCCCAGTACTTTAGCATAAACAACCTTCCCATTCTCGGGATTGGATAGCTTTACGATCGTTCCAGGCAGCACATTATCCATTAGCAGGTAAAACTTACCATCCTGCCAGCCACTCAGCGTTTTGAAAATACTGGCATTGACGGTTTGTTGTTTTGAAACGGGCTGTAACTTGATCTGCTGCTCAAAAAAGGCTTTAAAATACCCCTCGGCCCCGGACCGTTGCGGTGTGGATTGAACAGGCTTTGTATCTGCTTTCACTTGCTCTGTTGTAACCGGCTTAGGTGTTTCCACAGCCGGCTTTTCCTGTACGACCTTGGGTTCTTCGGGTTTAACCGGATCTTTGGTTTCGGGTTTATTGGTAACAACTTCAGGTTTATTCTTAGCCCATTCATCGGAAATAAGATAACCGATAACAAGGTATTGTCCGGCAGCGATATTATCCGACTTCAGGCCATTCCATTGCCGCAATTTTTCGGCTGTAAGTTTTTTGGAAAGTTGGCTCACCCGAAACAATCCTTCCCCCTGACCGGTCACATAATACACAGGTGTACCTCTCTGTGCCTGAAGGTTGAAATTGGTATCGGTCAATGGTACCTGGATAAGCTGACCGATGGCCAAGCCTTTGGACAGATCCCAGTTGTTATACGAAGCCAGGTGACGGGGATGTACATTGTACAACCGGCCGATGGAGTACAGGCCTTCTTTGGCCGCAACGGAATGCTCAAGGTAGAGTCCGTTTGATCCTTTTTTGACCACCAGGCGGTTGTCCTGGGCTAACACCAACATATTGACCGCCAGGAACAATCCTAAAAAAATCATCTTCTTCATACGATCCGGGTTTGGGCTGCAAAGATGAGGAAATTTTACCCATTCGCTCCATCCTCTTTGAGAATTCGCAACTCCTTGGGGTAGTAGTTATTGACCCGGTTGGGCAACACATTGACCCATCCCAGGTTATGCCCGGAAAATTGGGCCAGTTGCCAACCACGGATGGAGCCGCCTGTGATCTCTTTTCGCTGTAAATAACGGATGGCCTGCTCTTTATCCAGGTCCAACCGGGGGATTTCGTTAGGTACAATGTTGGTCATTGCCAGTGCATGATCCGGGATCAATTTGTCCCGCATCCACTCGCCCACCCGAAAACCCGCATTGACCACGCGGAGCGAGTGAAATAAGGCTCCAATGACCTGTTGGCTTTCTTGTTGTATGGCCTGGATGAATTGCTCATGCTTCCAAAGGAAGAGGCCGTCCTGGTTGATCCAGGGGGAAATATCTGTCTGCTCTTTTTGGGACAAGGAGCTGATCTTTTTCCCTTTGCTATAAGCCGGTTCATTTTCTCCATGCGGTTTACGGAAACAACCCAAAAAGAATCCCTCCCCTTTTACCTGGTCGGGCCAAAAACGATATCCTTTTGCCCCAGCGCCCGATTCTGTTTCAACGATCCCCCACTCTTTTTCCAAGCAGAGCGGGATGGATTCCAATCCACCTTCCTGTATTATCCAATCCAGGATCGATTCATCCTCCTCCTTTGAATAGGAGCAGGTGGAATAGATCAATACCCCCTCTTTTTTTAAAGCTGGTAAAATATCCGCCAATATCCGTTGTTGGCGTTGGCTGCAGAGGGTCACTGCTTCTTCGCTCCATTCATCTATCGCGTCAGGATCACGTCTAAACAAACCACTTCCGCTGCAAGGTGCGTCTACCACAATGACATCAAACCAGCCTTCCAGGCGGGTAAAATCGCGTGGATCGTTATTCGTAACCACCACATTGGCCCCACCCCACTTCATGCAATTCTCATAGAGGATATGACTTCTCGAACGGATCACCTCATTACTCACCAAAAGGCTGTCATTGGAAAGCAGGGATTGAAGATGGGTGGACTTACCTCCCGGGGCCGCACTGATATCCAATACCCGCAAGGGCTTTGACAGATCAAGCGATTGGCGCATGGCCTGTTCGAGGAACATGGAACTGGCTTCCTGTACATAATATGTTCCCGCATGAAAGAAGGGATCGAATGTGAAGGATGGTCTTTTCTCCAGATAATAACCGAATTCCGACCAGGGAACTTTTTCTGAAACAGGAAGAGTATCAGGAGCAATAGAGCATTTAAGAGGATTGATCCGGATGGAGGTCAATGAACCAGCGTCCGCATGTATTTGCACGAATGCCTCCTTGTTAAAACCAGGGAGGCCATCCAGTGATTGTAACAATGCTGTAGGTATTGGCACGCAAGGAAATTAGATGCTTTTGATTTCAGCGATAAGGTCCTGAAGTACTTTTTTCGCATCGCCAAAAAGCATGGAGGTCTTTGGCCGGAAAAAGAGATCATTTTCAATTCCTGCATAACCTGGTTTCATGCTTCGTTTATTGACGATAACCGTCTTGGCCAATTCCACATCCAGGATCGGCATACCGTATATGGGAGAAGAAGGGTCAGATTTAGCTGCCGGGTTCACCACATCATTCGCACCCAGGATCAACACCACATCCGTATTGTGAAACTCCTCGTTGGCTTGTTCCATTTCCAACAATTTGTCATAGGCTACATCTGCTTCTGCCAGCAATACATTCATATGACCGGGCATACGTCCTGCTACCGGATGAATGGCATATTTTACTTCCACTCCTTTTGCTTCGAGTAATTTTTCCAGTTCGTGGCAGGCATGTTGTGCCTGGGCTACGGCCAACCCATATCCGGGAACAATAAAGACCTTCTGGGCATAGCTCATCACCACGGCGGTATCACTCAGGTTAATTTCTTTGTAGCTGCCTTGTTGGGTTGACCCTCCGGCAGTGGCTTTAGCTCCTCCGCCAAAGGATCCGATAAGTACATTCGCCAATGAACGGTTCATGGCTTTGCACATCAGTATCGTCAGCAAGGTACCGGCGGCACCCACCAGGATACCCCCTGTGAGCATTACTTTATTATCATAGAGAAAGCCACCACTCGCAGCGGCTACTCCGGTAAATGAGTTCAACAGCGAAATAACCACAGGCATATCAGCCCCCCCGATCGGTAACACAAAAAAGACACCGTAGATGAGGGCAAGTGCAAAGATGAGATAGAAGAGGAGATGACTGGAAGCAGGCACCCATCCTACGACATACACGGCCAGTCCTAATATAACTGCCAGCAATACCAGGTTGAAAATATGCTGACCGGGAAAAGCAAAGTCTTTCATCCGGCCATTCAATTTGGCCCAGGCCACCATGGAACCCGCAAAGGATACGGACCCGATGATCAGGCCAAGCATGATGGTGATCAACATACCCGCGGGAACAGGAAGTTGGAGTATTTCAGTAGTACCTACCACATCCGATACATAGGACTCTTCGATGCTGATTGAAAAATTGTTATTGGCTAAATGATCAAATTCGATAAAAGAGATAAGCGCGGCGCAGGCACCACCCAGTCCATTGAACAGGCTGACCATTTCCGGCATGGCGGTCATCTTTACTTTTTTAGCCGCTAAGGTTCCCACGATCGAACCGATCAGGATACCACCAAATATCCATCCGTAGTTATGTAATTTATTTCCGGCCTCATCACGATAGAGAAAAATTGTACCCAGTATGGCAATGGTCATCCCTGCAGCAGCTACCCAGTTGCCTTTTCGGGCAGTAGCCGGATTGGAAAGCATTTTGAGACCAATGATAAAAGTGATCGAGCCGATCAGGTAACTAAGCGTAAGTAGGTTGAGATACATCATTCGAATTACTTTTTCTTTTTGAACATCTCCAGCATACGGTCGGTGACGACAAAACCACCTACCACATTCAAGGTTCCAAGTATCACGGCCAGAAAGCCGGGTATCAGGGCCAGGTAATTATCGTGTTCTGCTTTGCCCATCACAATGATGGCGCCGATGATTACCACCCCGTGAATGGCGTTGGCACCACTCATCAATGGCGTGTGCAACACACTGGGCACCCGGCCAATGACCTCAATGCCCACAAAGATCATCAGGATCACGATGTAGATGATCTGCTGATTGGCTGTTATCCATCCGAGAATTGAATCCATATTATTTTATTTCAATAAAAATTATTTGACCCGTTCATGCACGATCGCTCCGTCATGGGTGATACAGCTGCCCTTTACCAGGTCATCCTCCCAATTCAGGTGAAGCTGGCCTTCCTTGGTAATCAGCAGGGCCAGAAAATTCAGGATATTCTTACCATACATTTTACTGGCGTCAGAAGGCATGGTAGCTTGCAGATTGGAGTTTCCAATGATGCTGACTCCGCCTTGTACTACGGTCTCATTGTTTTTGGTAAACGGTGTATTACCCCCTGTGGCGGCTGCCAGGTCGATAATGATGGAACCCGGGCGCATGGCAGCGATCATTTCCTCCGTGATCAGGATCGGGGCTTTTTTGCCAGGGATCTGCGCCGTAGTGATGATGATATCTGCTTTAGCTGCTGATTCAGCGATCCGGGCCTTTTGCCTTTGCATAAAATCTTCGGATTGCTCTACGGCATATCCGCCGGCTTTCGAGGCATCCGCGGCTCCTTCTACTTCAATGAATTTTGCGCCAAGACTCATCACTTCTTCCTTCACAGCCGGACGCGTATCAAATACTTCCACCACCGCACCCAGCCGGCGCGAAGTAGCAATGGCCTGGAGCCCTGCAACACCGGCCCCTAATATGAGCATTTTCGCGGGGGCAATACTTCCTGCCGCGGTCATGAACATGGGAAAATAACGGGAGTAGGATGCTGCTGCGGTCAGTACGGCCTTGTACCCGGCGATATTGGCCTGCGAGCTCAATACATCCATGGCCTGAGCCCGGGTGGTACGCGGCAACATATCGAGGGAAAAGGTTGTGATCTTATTTTCCGCCCATCTCTGCATGATGTCCTTTTGAAACAAGGGCTGATACACCCCGAGCATAACCTTACCCGTAAAGGAAGAACCGCCCGCCTCTTCAGGCGTATGGATTCCCAGTAACAGGTCCGCCGAAGCGATCACCTCAGTCCGGCTTGTAACCCTGGCCCCGACCTTAGTGTATTCACTATTCGGGCAAAAGGCTTTGGCCCCTGCATTTTCTTCGACAATGATCTGGATACCTTTCTTGGTGAGGGTGGCGGCCGCTTCCGCCAGAAGGGATACTCTGGACTCGTATGCGGGTTCTTTTAGAATGCCTATCGTCATATGGATAAATTCCAGAGTCGAAGGTAACGAATTTTAGGTTGTGGGAACAGGTGATAATTGTTAGCTGAAGTCCTGATTATTCCACTCTTAGTACCGAATGGTAAAGTGAACCTTCTCCCTGAACTCTTTCCGAAAGAATACAATGCCAATAAAGAAGAGGTCAAGGCTGCATTGAACGGCGGGATCCAGACGGATCTCCTCCCAGGCCTCTTCCATTTCCCGGCTCCAATGAATATCATCAAATATCAGGATCGTTTCCGGGCCGGCATGCCCTAGCAGGGTTTTAAAATACCGTAGTGTTGGTTCTTTTCGGTGATTGCCATCCACAAAAACCATATCCGGTCTGCCCAGTTTTTCCAGTGCGGGCAAAAGGGTTTGGTCAAAATTTCCTGTGATCACCTCGACATTCTCCAGTTGCAGTTGATTAAAATGCAAGGCGGCCAGTTCAGCAATGGATGGGGCTCCTTCGAGGGTCAGCAGTTTACCGTTTTCATTTGCCTGTGCCAGATAGGCGCTGGTTAATCCAAGTGAGGTACCCAACTCCAGAATTCGTTGTGCTTGATAATACCGGGCCATGCGAAAAAGCAGTTGCGCATATTTGGGCGGTTTGGCGGCATGGGTGGCAATACTGGAGATGGACCGTTGATGTCCGGCACCGGTTGTAGTACCTGCACCAAGGTCTTCGACCGAGATCATCCGTCTATCTTTCTTTAATTTTTTCCGGAGCGCCTCCACCTTTCCATACGATGGGTAGATGTTCTGATCGTTCAACACCTGTTTAATAAACCCAAATACAAACGGGGAATGGGTGCCATGACCCTTGCCATTTGAGGCAGTGAGATAGTATTGCAGGTATTTGCCAATGAACCGGATTCTATGTAGCCAGTTTCCCATTTCCTAATTCTTGATCAGGGTCTGGCCTCCCAACGTTCGAAACTATAAGCGTATTTGTTCTTTTCATCCGGTTGGCAATCTCTTTTGAAGGCCAGTTCCCATTTGGAAGGATCGATGGCGGGAAAGAAAACATCTCCTTCAAAATCCTGATGTATCCGGGTCAGGTATAAACGTTGCGCGAGTGGCAGGGCCAAAGAGAAAATCTCTGCTCCTCCGATAATGAAAATCTCTTTTACATCCAATGCTTCCGCGATCTTCTTCGCGCCCTCCAGCGAGTCTACCACATGTGCGCCTTCCGCATTGAACCCATTGTTCCGACTGATCACAATATTGGTTCGTCCGGGCAGGGCTTTTCCCAACGACTCCCAGGTCTTTCTCCCCATTACTATGGGCATGGCCCAGGTGGTGTTTTTAAAATATTTCAAGTCCTCGGGAAGGTGCCAGGGTAGGCGATTATCCTTACCAATGACATTGTTTTGGGAAACCGCAACTATGAGAGAAATAACCATTGAAATAAGAAATAAGGAATTTGAAATAAGGAATACAAAAATAGGGCATCCCGGCAAATCACTTATTTATACTGCTACGGGGGCTTTTATCGCCGGATGTGACTGATAATTTTCCAATGTAAAATCGTCAAACTTGAAAGCAAAGATATCTTTCACATTCGGATTGATCTTCATGACAGGGAGCGGAAATGGATCACGGCTAAGCTGAAGATTTACCTGATCCATGTGATTGCTGTAAATATGTACATCCCCGAATGTGTGGACAAAATCACCCGGTTCCATATCACACACCTGCGCCATCATGAGGGTAAGCAAAGCGTAAGAGGCAATATTAAATGGAACGCCGAGAAATACATCCGCACTGCGCTGATAGAGTTGGCAGGATAGCCGTCTTTTCCCATTTGGCCCGGGGGCCGTATAAAATTGAAAAAGCGTATGACAAGGCATGAGGGCCATTTCCGATAATTCTCCCACGTTCCAGGCACTGACGATCATGCGGCGACTATCCGGGTTATTTTTCAATTGATGAAGAACATCCGTGATCTGGTCAATCACCTTTCCATCCTTCCCTTCCCAACTTCTCCATTGCTTCCCATATACCGGACCCAATTCTCCTTGCTCGTTGGCCCATTCATTCCAAATACTCACTCCATTTTCCTTTAAATAAGCAATGTTTGTTTCACCTTTTAGAAACCAGAGCAACTCATGAATGATGCTCTTTAAATGGGCCTTCTTGGTGGTTACCAACGGAAATCCTTGTTGCAGATCAAATCGCATTTGATAACCAAAACAACTCCGTGTGCCGGTGCCTGTCCGGTCACTCTTATCCGTACCATGATCTAAAATATGCTGAAGAAGAGAAAGGTATTGCTGCATGGGCGCAATTTAGGATGAAATGAGGGAAAGTGGAGAGGGCAGGGAGTTTTGTGAATAGTCAATAGTGAATAGTGAATGGTGAATAGTGAATGGTGAATAGTGAATGGTCAATGGTGATTAGAGGAGTATCAATAGATTCTTGAAAATAAACTACTGACTATCAAATATTTAGCAGAAATATATTTCTGAACTGGCCCTATTCACTATTCACCATTCACTATTCACTATTCCCTATTCACCATTCAATAAAACTCCCCCCCCTTGACCACAAACAGAAAAATCCCTGACCTGTCTCAGTCCGATCCGGTTATAAGTGAAATAACTTTCGATTATAAACCGGTTGAATATGACCAATACCAACAGACTCTACAAGCAACTTGGTAATTTATTTTATGCCATTGCTGCAGCTGACCGAAAAATCAGACCCGAAGAAAGAAAAAGCCTGACCGAAGAGATCCAATACACCTGGAAACATTATGATGAAAGCACAGATCGTTTTGGAACCGACAGGGCTTATGTGATCCAGTTTGAATTTGATACCATGGAAGAAAATTATGAAACGGCGGAAGATGCCTACCGTGCTTTCGAAATTTATTTTCAGGAATATGAGCGAGAGATTGATGTGGATACGCGCAAGCGAATATTTAACAGTGCCCGGCATATTGCAGAAAGTGTGCGAAAGATCAACCATCCGGAGTTAGACTATTTAGTTCGTCTAAAGAAGTTATTGGAAGTTTAGGGGAAAAAGAATAAGAAATAAGGAATAAGTCAGCAACCTTCCTTATTCCTTATTTCAAATTCCTTATCCTTATTTCTTATTCCCGCCTCCTCTTCTCTTCAATTCTTTTGTGATCAGTCCCAGCTCTCTTCCGGTTTGCCCACCGATAGAGGTATTTTCCTGAGCACGACGCATCAGGTAGGGAATTACATCGCCTATGGGGCCAAAGGGCAGGTATTTACTTACGCTGCATCCCGCATGGGCGAGGTTGAAGGTGATATTGTCACTCATGCCATATAACTGGCTGAAGTGAACATGGGGGTGATCAAGCGGCAGGTTTTTTTGTTCCAGCAATTGTGTTGTGAGCAGGTTGCTGTATTCATTATGGGAAGCCACGATCAAAGCAATGCGGTCGAGGTGGTCTACACAAAAACGAACGGCATCATTGAAATCACGATCAGTACTTTCTTTATCGGGTTGTATCGGAGAAGGATACCCTTTTTCCACCGCTCTTTCCCTTTCCTTTTCCATATAGGCCCCGCGAACGAGTTTGGCACCGAGTATAAACTTGCGTTCAAGAGCAGCTTCATAGGAATCCTTTAAAAAAGCCAGGCGATCATGCCGATAGTGTTGCGTGGTGTTGTACACAACAGCTTTCTCCTTATTAAAGGCATCCATCATCAGGATCGTTAGGGCATCCACCGGATCCTGAATCCATGTTTCCTCTGCATCGATCAGCACCCCAACACCTGCTTCAGCGGCTGTTTGGGAGATCTTCATTAGCCGGTGCCTGACGCGATGCCATTCCTCTCTCTCCGTAGCAGGCAGTTCATCAATCGCCTTCAAATACCTTTTCATCAGGGAACCGGGAAGGCCATGCATCATGGTATCGAGCTTTTCCAATAAACCGGCTCTGGACAAGCCTGTTACCTTTACACTCATAAAGGGAATATTGGCCTGCGAAGCTGCATAGCGTATGACACGGATAAACTGCTCACAGGATTCATCAAAACCCTTTTCCCCATCATTCCCCCCTTCTACCCCATAGTCCAGAATCACTTTTACTTTATACTCACCCAGCTTTTTAGCCACTGTTGCAGTCTCTTCCAGACTTTCCCCGCCAACAAACTGCCGGAATATCGTATTGCGTACAATGGGTTTGACAAATGGAATGTTCCACCGGATGGCGGCCGGGGTCAATGCGATGCCAGCCTTTACAATCCAGGGTTTGCCCATCATGGAAAACAGAAAATGGGCCCGTTTTAATTCTTTGTCGGTTTTGTAGTGAAAGGCCAGATCGGTATCATCAAAGGAAATAGTAGGGTGTTGCTCCATGCTAACAGTCGTTGTGGTGCAAATATAGGAGAAATGAAAAGCTTAGTTGCTGACCCTTTTCCGGCGGATGGAAATTACTGGTGACCGGGTATGCGAAGGCTCAATCGCCAATGACTTTCTTTCCCCGCTTTCGATCCAACTCAGGTTGATCCTGAGCCGGTTTTTTAATACCGATTCATTGACAAACAGGACCTCATTCGTGGCGGAATCGGCCAACTGGATACGCAACCGTAAGGGGTTGGCAAAAATATCATGTTGAAAAATGGAAGGGTATCCATCCAGGTAAACAGAAATTGAATCCCCTTGTTTTCGTGCGGCTGACCTTACCTCCATGACCAACTCGGTGCTATCGGTGAATATTTCCGCCACCCGTTCAAATCTTCGTTCCGTGGGTGCAAGGTAGAACCCGCTTCGCTCTGCAAACAGAAAGAGGTCTTCTCCATATTTCACCAGTTCTTCGCTGGTACTACTGCTGACCTCAAATGCGGTTTGGACGGTAGAAAAATTACTGGCGGTGGCATTGGGGCTTGACCATACGCCCGCCAGGCTCTTTCCGTTTGGCTCTGTGGGTATAATGACCGCTGACATACTCCGCAGCCATCCACAGGTTTCTTCATTGAGGTTTACTTGTCTGACAATTTTCTCCCAGGTCAGAAACACCCGATTCTGGTCGCGTGCACCAACCACCAGGTAATCACATCCGGTCACGGTATTTTTTTCAAATCCGCGGAGGTACATCATCCCCCAAAGACGGCCTGTAGAGTCTTCCTCCAGCTCAAGTGTCATCCGCATCTCCTGGTCTTTAAACCCATTGATGGCAATCTTTCCTTCCCAAATTCCGGTAAGGGACTGGGAGAAAAGGGAAAGCGGAATGAGCGCGATGACGAGTAGGGAGCGTTTGATGGTTGGTTATTTTGGGAATTTGAAAATGTGTGAGGTGCTAATTTAGGAAACTGAGATTAATAATTATCTCAAATTAACAAAAATTGAACACCCTCATTCCCAACCCCCAAATCTCAAATTCACCAATAGGTCAATGATCAAATGGCCTGATGGTTAAATGGCTGTAACACCATTTCATTTACCACACCACTTACCGGTTGCTGGCAGAGGAACCAGATGGCGCGTGCGGCTTCGGTAGCGACGATCATTTTGTCGCGTTGTACCCGTAGGTCAATGGTATCCCAAAACGGTGAATCCACTCCACCCAAAAACAGATTGGTAATTCGGATATCCGTTCGTTTTACTTCTTCGCGTATGGATTGCATCATTCCCACCAAACCATACTTGGCCGCGCAATATGCCGCCGCCCCACTCATGGGAGTCTTCCCGAGAATCCCGGGAATATTTATGATCAGTCCTTTTTTTGCTTCTTTCATGCCGGGCAAAAAGGCCTTGACCAGATTGAAAGAACTAACCAGATTGGCATCAATCATTTGGTAAAGATCGTTCAGCGATAATTGGTCAAGGGGTTTGATCACTCCGGCACCCGCCGCATTGACCAATATATCGATCCGGGGTACAAGGGCACGGATCTTTTCCGCCATGGAGGCTACCTCCGTTTCTTTTGACAGGTCTGCTATGAAGACCCGATCAGAAGAAACCTGGCAGGCTTCAGCCAAACTCAGGATTTTTTCGGCTTTCCGTCCTGCCAGGTAAATAATTGCCCCGCTTTGCGCCAGCAGCCTGGCTGTTTCTGAACCAATGCCACCGGTTGCTCCGGCGATCAAAATATGTTTGCCTTTAACTGATTCCAATTGAATTTCTTTCCACCTACAACAATGCCTGTCTGGATTTGTTTGAATAGAAAATGAAAACAGCCGGATTGATATTTCCCCACCAGCTTTTTGATCCACATCCCCTCCTTTCATTGGGGATACCAATATTTATTGTGGAGGAATATCTGTTCTTCCGACAATACAGGTTTCACAAAAAGAAACTCATTTTCCACCGGGCTTCCATGAAGGGATTTGCTAACCGAATTCTTTCAAAAAAGGTAGAATACCATTACATAGCGGCTACAGACCCCCGTTCGGATATACGCTTGTTGATACCTGCGCTTGCCCGGGAGGGCTTTAAGAAGATCATCTATATTGATACAACTGATAATTGGCTAGAAAAGAGAATGCAGAAATCCATACACGAGACAGGATTGCGTTCAGAAAAACTATCCTCCCCGCTTTTCCTCAATCAGCTCGAAGAAGTGACCCCATTTTTCGAAACCAGAAAGACCTATTTCCAAACCGACTTTTATACCTGGCAACGGAAAAAGAGAAACATCCTCCTTACTCCGGAAGGTAAACCGGTAGGAGGTAAATGGACCTATGATGCGGAAAACCGGGAAAAATTTCCCCGGAAGGGTCTGCCTCCATTGGTGGATCTACCTAAACCGAATGAGGAGGTAAATGAGGCTGTAGAATATGTTGAACAATACTTCCCCGGTAACCCAGGCACCAGCAAGGGTTTCTTTTTCCCGGTGGACCATTCATCCGCCCTTACCTGGTTCAGCGATTTTCTTGTCCATCGCTTTGCGGCATTTGGCCGGTATGAGGATGCCATGGTGATGAACGAACCGATCTTGCATCATTCTCTGATATCTCCATTGCTAAATGCCGGTCTGCTTTCTCCTCAACAAGTGATTGAGGAAACCCTGGCTGAATCGGATGCCCTGGCTATTCCCCTGGCTTCACTGGAAGGTTTTTTGCGCCAGGTCATGGGTTGGAGGGAATTCATCCGGATCGTTTATGAGCGGGAAGGAAGCAGGCAAAGGACACATAACTACTGGAATCATACCCGAAAGATCCCTTCTGCTTTCTATACGGGGGAGACAGGCGTCCTGCCTGTTGATACAGTGATACGGCGTGTATTGGAAACAGGCTATTGCCATCATATCGAAAGACTGATGGTCCTGGGAAATTTTATGCTACTATGTGAGTTTGACCCCGATGAGGTCTACCGTTGGTTCATGGAACTTTTTATCGATAGTTATGACTGGGTAATGGTACCAAATGTATATGGCATGACCCAGTTTGCCGACGGCGGATTGATGACCACCAAACCGTATATCAGCGGAAGCAATTACCTGTTAAAGATGGGTGATTGGCAAAAAGGGCCCTGGCAGGAAACCTGGGATGGATTGTTCTGGAGGTTTATGCATGTACACCGTGATTTTTTTACTCAGAACCCCCGGTTGGGAATGTTGGTAAAGACCTTTGATAAGATGCCTGTTGAAAAAAGAAAACAGCATTTGAAAAAGGCTGATGAATTTTTATCCAAACTCTAACCCAGGAATGTATGCCTTGGGTAAGCAATGACCATTAGCTGCATAAACCCAAGCCACAATCCCTTAATTTTGCTTAAAATTTGATTATGCGGGAAAAGACACCCTCTGACAGTTATACGGTGATGACCGAACTGGTATTACCCAATGATACAAATACCTTTGGCAACCTGATGGGTGGCCGGTTGATGTACTGGATGGATATTGCCGCGGCATTGGCGGCCATGAAACATTGCAGTTCACCGGTAGTCACTGCCTCGGTAGATAATATCTCTTTTGAAGCGCCGATCAAATTGGGAAATGTGGTGCATATTGAAGCCAAGGTTTCCCGCGCCTTCAATAGCTCCATGGAAGTGCACCTGAACGTTTGGGGTGAAGATGCGATCCAGCAATTCAAATACAAAAGCAACGAAGCCTATTATACATTTGTCGCCCTTGATCCCAATGGCAAGCCACGCCCTGTACCCGGATTGGTTGCGGAAACAGAAGAGGAAGTGAAACTCTTTGAAGGGGCTTTGCGCCGTCGGCAAATACGCCTGATCCTGGGTGGAAAAATGAAACCGGATGATGCAGCGGAGTTGAAGGCCTTGTTTGTGAAGTAGATCTAAAGTACTAAGAGCTAATAGCTATTAGCTCTTAGCTTTTAGCCTTCAATATGTGGTCTGAACTTTTTGCTTTGTTCAATCGCATCCATCACTTGTTCCAGTATGAGTTCGGCGGGAGCTTCAAAATCGATCGGTAGAGGTTCCTTGAAAGTAACCGATAATTGTGTTCCTGGTTTTTTCAATTTCAACCCTTTTTTATTGAACGCTCTTCCAAACCCTTCGATCACCACAGGTACCACAATGGGTTTGTGATATTTGATGATGAGCGCTGTGCCTTTTCTGCCGGGTGCATAGGGGGTTGTTGTTCCCTGGGGAAAAGTGATGATCCAACTTTCTTTTAAGGCGCGTTCTATCTTACGTGTATCGGAGGGGTCCAATCCTTTTCGCACTTCACTCCCACCCTCTTTCCAGGTTCGTTTAACGGTCAGCGCACCGGCTAATGTGAAGAGCCGGCTGATCAAACTCCCTTTCATCGTTTCTTCAGCTGCTACATAGTAAACGCGGGTAAAAGGGTTGAGCAAATAATAGGGAACACCCAGTCTGTTTTTCTTCCCCCATTTTACGGCACAAAAAATATGGAGAAAGGTGATCACATCAGCGAAGTAGGTTTGGTGATTACTGACAAAAAGAACATTTTGCTTAGGCAGGTTGCTGATATGTTCGGTGCCCCGGATTCTGAGCCGGTTCACCCAAACGAGTCCCGGGTAAGAGAGTATCCCCACAAAGGCATATACCAGGGCCTTTACCCATCTTGCATTTTTGATTCGTTCTTTCCAGGATGCCATATTTCGTGCTACCAGCTAGTTTGTGGCCGCTAAATTAGACAATTAATTAAAAAAAAGGGGCGCCCTAGACAAGGCACCCCGCAGGTTATTAAACCTGAGCATGATTCAGCTGAATCGTCATCGAACAATAGAAAATTTGCAGGTACTTACTTCCGCTTCGTCTATCATTTGCAATGTGTACACGCCCGGTTGCAACCTGTTGAGATTATTGATACTGATGGAATTGTTTCCTTCATAAACGGTGGCCTTTTGTGTCAGCACCACTTTTCCGGTGAAATCAATGACCCGGAGATCCACCATGCCTTTCGATACAGCAGTCATGCGTACGGTAGCATTTCCACTTACGATCGGGTTGGGGTTGATCACGATACCGCTGATCGCTTTGCTGCTGCGACGGATCAGGACAGTCGTGCTATAGGTGAATTTGCCATCCAGATCCACCATTTTGAGTCTGTAATAAAAAGCATTGCCATTCACACTGCTCAGGTTATCCTTAAGCTCATAGCTTCTGGTTTGTCCAGGGCCACCCGTAGGGTTGACCAGACCAACATTTGTAAAGTCGATTCCATTCACACTGCGCTCTACCTCATACTGGCGGAATTTCACTTCATTCTCAGCGGTCCAGTTCAGGATAGCGCTACCGCCATTGTATCTGCCGGTAAAACCAAGCAGGTGTACAGGGAGGGTGGATTGAGAGGGGAATTCAAAACAGCCAAAGCGTCCACCATACTGGCGGGTGGGCTGACCAAAGTTGGTTGCCAGGCCACCTGATTCGTAGTTATAACCCATACGATAGGTGATAAAGGACTGGGCAACCCCGTATTGTCCGGCAACGGCTACTTCCGCGCAACGAGACACTCCATCTCTTTCGCAAACACTTCCGGCAAACCCTCTCCAGGTACTGGCATCTCCAGTGTACTGATAGGCCACCAGTTCAGTATTGCTGTTTCCGTTGATGGTCAGTGGTGGTGCTTCACGGAATACACCGGTTTCACGAAACCAGCGTTGACCGGTCATAGAGCCATCCACATCATAATGGACATAGTTCAGATTCGCCAAAACGGCGGGTACGGTAAAGTCGTTATTGCTGACCGGGTTATCTACATGCAGGTAAAAACGAACAGTGAACTGCACATAACCATCGCGGTCGGTAGCGCCCAGGTTCTGGTCCGGAGAGATCCGGGGGGCGAAGAAAGAAGCGATACTGATACCACCCTGGTCAACTGCTGCATCATCATCTACACTCTGCAGGATGGCACGATAGGTAGCATCCACGGATACCGTGGCATGCACACGTTGTCCATTTACAAGCGCTACATCGGTAAAACGATAGACCTGGGTTGCGGCATTAAAGGTCCCACCCTGGAAATTCGTCACCACGATGTTGGAGCCCGGAGGACAGATGTCAATATTTGCATTTGTGGTACAAAAGGAGGCGTTACAGCTAATCGGATTGGCAGGGACGCTTCCTGGCGCAGATTGCGCATAGCTTCGGTTACTCAGCCATAATAATGGCGTAAGGAGTAGAAAATATTTGATCATGCTTCAAGTTTTAACGTATTCCGAGGGTTTAGCGGATATGGATACGTAGGCGGCAAATGCTCAGCCTGCTGAAGCTTTTCAGAATAAAAAATTGGACTAATAGAGGTTTTGAAGGAAGATTGGTCGGATTAGTGGTGTCTCGTGGATAGAAGGATACGCAAAGTAGAGGGTGTAACGATGTTCTAGATGCAAACCTAATATCCGTTTTTTGATTTTGCAAGTATTCTAAGAAAAAAACCCCTCCGGGGAGGGGTTTTTACGATAGTGCTATTCAGAATCAGCTCTTTGCTTCGTCGCCAGAGCCTTTCTCTTCTTCTTTCAATTTGGCTTTGATCTCGGCCAGGGCACCCAGGTCACCCAGGGTGGCTTTTTCTACCTTGCTCTGGATGGTTTTAACAGCCTTCTTGGTTTTTTCCGATTCTACGCGGGCTTCTTTTTTAGCCGCTTCTTTTTCATCGGTTTTGGCTTGTTCCCAGATACGGGTATGGGAGATCACGATCCGCTTTTCATTGCGATCGAACTCGATCACAACGAATGGACGGTTATCATCAACGACGATGGGTTTGCCATCTTCGGTGCTGAGATGACGGCTGGGGGCAAAGCCTTCCAGTCCGTAAGGAAGCTGTACCACAGCGCCTTTGTCATCGCGGCGGATAACGGTTCCTTCATGGATACTGCCGATGGCAAAGGTATCCTGAAGGGTATTCCAGGGATCTTCTTCCAATTGTTTGTGTCCGAGTTGGAGTTTGCGGTTATCCTTGTCAATGCCCATGATAATGACATCGATCTTCTCTCCTACTTTCGTATAGTCGGAGGGGTGGTTAAAGCGCTTCAGCCAGCTCAGGTCGGAGATATGGATCATACCACCGATACCGGGGGCCAGTTCCACGAATACACCATAAGGTGTGATATTCTTTACCAGACCGTTGTGACGGCTTTCCAGCGGGAATTTCACTTCGATGGTGCTCCAGGGATCTTCGCTGAGTTGTTTGATGGAGAGGCTCATTTTGCGGCTGTTCTTATCCAGCGTCACCACTTTGGCCTCATGCTCATCACCCAGTTTGAAGAATTCTTTGGCATTGATCGGTGTATTGGCCCAGGTGATCTCACTTACGTGCACCAGTCCTTCTACACCAGGGAGGATCTCGAGGAAGGCGCCATAGTCTTCGATATTCACTACACGGCCTTTGATCACTTCACCTTCTTTGATATTCTCAGGCAGCACATCCCAAGGATGTGGGGTCAGTTGTTTCAGACCCAGGCTGATACGTTTTTTCTCGTCGTCGAAATCCAATACCACCACATTGACCTTCTGGTCCATTTTCAATACCTCGCTTGGGTGGTTGATACGTCCCCAGGAGATATCGGTGATATAGAGCAGACCGTCCAGGCCACCAAGATCCATGAAGGCACCGAAATCGGTGATGTTCTTCACAGTTCCTTCGAGTACCTGTCCTTTTTCCATCTTGCTCATGATCTCGGCACGTTGTGCTTCGATATCGCTTTCAATCAGGGCTTTGTGGCTTACTACGGCATTCTTGATGGTTTCGTTGATCTTCACCACTTTGAACTCCATGGTCTTGCCGACAAACTGATCGTAGTCGGTAACAGGTTTAACATCGATCTGAGATCCGGGAAGGAAGGTTTCCATTCCGAATACATCCACGATAAGACCACCTTTGGTCTTGTTGGTAACGGTACCGGTAATAACCTCGCCCGTTTTGTGTACTTCCATGATACGCTCCCAGGCACGTGTGATACGGGCTTGCTTGCGGCTCAGGTTGAGGTGACCATCCCGGTCCTCTTTTTCCACTACCATTACTTCCACTTCATCACCGATCTTCAGATTGGGGATGTCACGGAATTCATTGAGGGAAACCAATCCATCACTTTTGAAACCGATATTCAGTACAACATCCGTCTTGGTAAGACCAACCACAGTACCAGCCATCAGTTCTCCGTCTACGATGTTACGGAATGTAGCATCATACACTTTGTCATACTTCTCTTTTTCATCCTTGCTGTACAACGATACATTGCGCTTGTCAATTGACCAGTCAAAATCGTCGTGAGCAGTCTCCACAGGTACATTTTGTGTCGCTGTAGCCGCCACGGTTTCCACCACGGGCGCCTCCTGGGATTCAGCGTTTGGGTTAACAATATTGTTTTCAGACATGATAAAATTCCCGAGGGATTTAATTCGGGGGTGCAAAGATAGGAAATTATTTCAGGCAAAACAAGTAAATAAGGGTCTGAAAATCAATGAGTAAGAAATGAATAATAGGGAACATAAAATAAGGAATAAGGAAGGGGTTGCCCTACTACCTTATTCCACATTTTATATTCCTGATTCCTTATTTCTTATTTCTCAATGCCCACTGCTTTCGCCACACAAAACCCGCTTGTCCACGCATGCTGAAAATTGAATCCGCCAGTCACTCCATCCACGTCCATGATCTCTCCGGCAAAGTACAATCCCGGCACGATCCGGCTCTGGCAGGTTTGGGGGTCAATCTCGGAAAGTTTGATACCTCCGGCCGTGACGAATTCCTCTTTAAAGGTGGTCTTGCCTTTTACCTCAGCTTCCCAGGCGGTGAGCAATTGAATCAGTTTATTCGTTTCCCTGGCTGGTAATTCACCCCATCGCTGTTCTGGTTTTAACCCGGATTGATAGAGCAGAAATTCCCAGAGCCTTGCCGGCAATGAAACCGGGCATCGGTTGATAGCACGTCGTGGATGGAGTACGCGTTGTTCCTGAAACAGGTTTCTCCAATCGTTCTCTTTCATTTCCTCCATCCAGTTGACCTGTACAGAGAAATTCCAGTTGCGTGCCGCCAGTTCGCGCGCACCCCAGGCACTGGATTTTAAAACGGCAGGACCACTCAATCCCCAATGGGTGATCAGCAGCGGACCTTGTTGTTCCAGTTTTGTCCCTTGTATCCTCACCCGGGCAGTTGGTACGGATACCCCCATGAGTTTTGAAATAGGGTGACCCGGTAGATTAAATGTGAACAAGGAAGGAACAGGTCGTTCTATAGAATGGCCAAGTGCCTCGATCCAGGCAAAGGATTCTGGTTTTGCATAGCCTCCCGTGGCGATGCATATGGCTTTGGTCAAAACAGATCGGCCATCTTTTAATTGAACGGAAAATCCGTTTTCATTTTTTTTGACCGCTATTACATCGGCCTGCATCCACAGTTCAACACCATATTGATTGATCTCCTTCATCAGACAATCAATAATTGTTTGCGAAGAATCAGTGGTGGGAAACATCCGGCCATCGGGTTCTGTTTTTAACTTCACCCCTCTTTCCTCAAACCAGTTCACCGTATCCGTAGTGAAGAATTCATGAAAGGATTTTTTGACAAAATTTTGACCACGGGGATAGCGTTTACTCATTTCCACTATATCAAAACAGGCATGGGTGACATTGCACCGCCCCCCACCGGATACTTTTACTTTTGAAAGGAGTTTACCCGATTTCTCTAAAACCAACACCTTTAGACCCTCTTTTAGCGTGGCTGCATTGGCCGCACAGAATATGCCGGCTGCCCCTCCTCCTATAATGACCAGGTCAGTCAATGTGCGTTAGATTGATTTAGAAAAAATGAAACCATCGGTTGAAATGATAATCCTCCTCAAATATAGGATGGCCTAACCCAAATGCAAGGGGAAGGATGTAATGCGTTTTCACGCATTGGCGATTAAACCAAAAAAATCTTACGAACTAAAGTTTCCAAAAGTCAGTACATTTAAAAAAACTAACGCTTTTGCTTTATTCTGCGCTCAAAATCATTGGGCAACCTGCCATCCGGATCTTTTGCAAAAGAGTGGATATCGATGATCCATCTTTTCTTCGGGAAAAAGGCCCCTTGCTTTTGGCGGCCAATCACCCCAATTCCTTTTTGGATGCCATCATTCTCGATCTGTATTTTGAAATGCCCATCTATTCTTTGGCCCGGGGCGATGCCTTTTACAGCCCCTCTGTCACCCGGATACTTACGGCCCTTAAGATACTACCCGTGTACCGTACCAGTGAAGGAGTAGAGAACCTGTCTGATAATTACAAAACCTTTGATAGTTGCCTTGACCTCTTCAGGAAAAATGGCGTGGTTTTGATGTTCAGCGAAGGCAAGTGCATTAATGAATGGCATTTACGACCCTTAAAAAAAGGTACAGCGCGTCTTGCTATCAAGGCATGGGAAGAAGGGATACCCTTGAAGGTATTGCCGGTTGCCCTGAACTATGATTCCTTTGACAAATTGGGGAAAACGGTGATTATCCGTTTTGGGAAAATGATCCACAAGGAAGACATTCCCTTTGATCAACCCGATGGTCAGCGAAACAATGCCTTCAATCAATTATTACGCGCCGAACTTGAAAAAGGTGTTTTTGAAATTGATAAACAAGATGAAGAAAAGAGAGCAGCATTGTTTCAAAGCAAATCACAGGTCTGGAAAAAAATAGCATTGGCTGTTCCTGCCCTGTTGGGCTGGCTCACCCATGCGCCCCTCTATCTTCCTTTGAGAGCCTGGGCACGAAAAAAATACCTACGCTCCGATCACTACGACTCCGTGATGATGGGGCTTTTATTATTGGCCTATCCTGTTTACCTGATCCTATTTACGCTGGTAGTTTCCTTGTTATTACCCATTGGGTTGGGTGCTCTGGGGTGTTTTCTGCTTTTGCCTTTGCTGGCCTGGTGCTACGTACAGGTTTAGTCAATGGTAACCGGGTAGTCATGGAGAAATTTCAGCCAAGGCTGAATGGAAATTCCATTTGATCGGTTCTCAGTTTGGTTGCCGTTATATATCACCCACCCTTTTTTTTGCCCGGTAAGTTTTTGGTAAAAAACAAGGTTGTCAGTGTATGCATCGTTGATCGTTTTACCTGATTTTATTTCAATAGGGAGTCCCATTGTTCCTTCATCCGCGATCACATCGATCTCATGACCGGTTTTATCCCGCCAAAAAAAGTAGTTGGGCACTTTCCCCTGGTTAGTCTTTTTCTTATATAGTTCGGAAACGATCATTGTTTCAAATAGATTTCCTTTTATCGGATTATTTTCCAACAAGCGGGCATCGGTTAATCCCAATAAGGAGCAGACCAGACCTGTATCATAAAAATAAACCTTGGGGCGCTTGATTATGACTTTATTGAAGTTTCGATAATAGGGTCTTAATAAAAAAATGATAAAACTACTTTCCAAGATACCGATCCATGACTGAATGGTTTTGGTGTCCACCCCTGCTTCTAATGCCAGGGAGGTCAGGTTGAGCTCATGCCCTGTTCTTCCGGCAAGTAGGCGCATGAACCGCTCAAAAATAATCAGGTCAGTGATATTTTTAATTTGCCTGACATCACGTTCAATATAGGTCCGGATATAATTAGGATACCAATCCTCAGGCGCTATCTTTCTGTCATGTACCGGAGGATACAGCCCTTTGATCAGGAGCTCGTTTGTCTCAGGGTTCTGGTCGGGGGTAAATAACTCAAGAACGGAAAATGGCAATAATTGTATCATAGCCACTCTTCCAGCCAGACTTTGTGTGATGTTTTGTTGAAGGAGATAATTATTCGATCCTGTCAAAATGAATTTGCCAGATTCATTTGTATTGTCCAATCGCTCCTGGAGGTAGGCAAAAAGATCAGGGACTCGTTGAATCTCATCAAATATGGCTCCTTCACTATTCGCTTCCAAGAATCCACGAGGATCCTCCTGGGCATACTTTCGGGTGTCCGGGTTCTCCAGAGAAACATATTTCTTATCGGGGAACAGGCTTTTGACCAAGGTTGTCTTTCCCGATTGACGGGGGCCTAATAGGGCAACCGACTTAAATACTCCAGCCAGGCTCCTGATCTTATCCGATGCTAATCGATTGATCATGAACAAATTTAATGATTTTTGGACAAATATGGAATCAGATTCCATATTTGTCCAAAAACTACATAACAAACTGACTGTTAAATGAATAGGAAGGAGAAAGCCAGGTATTCCTTTGCTCGGCTTCTTCGATGGGTTGGTAATTGGAGAGGATATCTGCCTTGTCTTTGCGAATGCAGACATCATGTTCAAAGTGTACGGAGGGTTTGCCGTCCTTGGTGCGAACGGTCCAGCCATCTGACTCCGTGTACACTTCTTTTTTTCCCAGGTTGATCATGGGTTCAATGGCGAGCACAAGTCCTTCCTTGAGTTTGGCACCGGTACCTCTGCGACCATAATTGGGCACCTGTGGATCTTCATGCAGGGAACGGCCAAGACCATGTCCCACGAGTTCACGCACAACGCCGTATCCATGTTTTTTTTCGGTATGCTCCTGGATAGCAAAAGATATATCCCCGACCCGGTTGCCTGCTATCGCTTTTTCAATGCCTTTAAAGAGCGATTCTTTGGTAACGTTTATAAGCTGTATTGTTTCTTCTCCGGGGTCTCCAATAGAAAAAGTATAGGCATGATCACCATGCCATCCATCCAAAATGACACCCACATCGATCGTAATGATATCTCCTTCCTTTAATTCTTTTTTATTAGGAAATCCATGTACCACCACATCATTGACGGAGATACAGGAATTGAAAGGATATCCATTATATCCCAAAAAAGAAGGAATGGCTTTATGATCACGGATATACTCCCCGATCCGCACATCCAGTGAAAGGGTATTGATACCCGGTTTTAGCATAGCCGCCACTTCCGTCAGTGTATGACTGACCAGTAGCGCACTGGCGCGCATTTTCTCGATCTCCTCCGATGATTTATAGTGGATCATTGGGTGCAAAAATACGAAAATTTCAGGAGGGGAAATAGCTGATAGCTAAAAGCGCTTGGCGGTTAGCTTTTAGCTTTTGGATTCTTTGATCAGGTAAATACTGCAAATCTGTGTAATGGAAAACGGGTTGTAAGCTTTTTAAACTTACAACCCGTTTCTATAATTTCTTTATGTCTAATAAGGTGTAGTCCCTACTAAATGCTAAAAGCCAATAGCTAATAGCTATACCTGTACTTGCGAAGCCGTTTGTCTGCCCTGAATTCTTCCGCTCTTCATGAGGCCATCATATTGGCGCATGAGGAGTTGGGTTTCGATTTGTTGCAGGGTATCGAGGATAACACCCACCATGATGAGCAGGGATGTACCACCAAAGAAGGTAGAGAATCCTTGTGTTACTCCGAGGCGTTGTGCAAATCCGGGAAGGATACCGACAAAGGCCAGGAGGATGGCTCCGGGAAGGGTGATCTTATCCATGATGGATCCGATATAGTCAGCGGTAGGCTGCCCGGGTTTTACACCGGGAACGAATCCATTGTTTTGTTTCAGGTTTTCGGCGATCTGTTTCGGGTTGAAGATAAGGGCCGTGTAGAGGAAGGTAAATCCTATCACAACGACGGCATAGATCAGCATGTACCAGAAATTGCTATGATCGCGGAATATGTTGGAAATATTCTGCCCGGTCTGTGTCTTGGTCAAAGAGAACAGGGTCGGGATGAACATGATGGCCTGGGCAAAGATGATGGGCATTACACCGGCGCTGTTGACCTTCAGGGGAAGGAACTGGCGGGCTCCGGCGAATTGGCGATTGCCACCGGCTATCTGTTTGGCATAATTGATGGCCACCTTACGTGTACCCTGGATAAGCATGATACATCCGAGGATGATCGCGATCAGGATAACGATCTCCACGATAAAGATGATGATCTGTCCGGGGCGGGTTGTTTTTGCAGAAAATTCCTGGAGGAAAGACTGAGGCAGACGGGCCAGGATCCCCACCATGATGATGAGGGAGGTACCATTGCCAAGGCCTTTATCGGTGATGCGCTCACCCAGCCACATTACGAAGAGGGTGCCGGCGGTGAGTACGACCACGGTAGATAACCAGAAATAAGCGATGAAATTCGGGTTGATGGCGCCGCCTGTGGTTTGGTTCAGATAGGTCACATAAGCGGAGGCCTGTACCAGGGTTACAGCTACGGTGAGGTAGCGGGTCCACTGGTTGATTTTTTTACGACCGCTATCCCCTTCTTTCTGGATCTTTTGCATTTGGGGGACCAGAACGGTCATCAATTGCATAAAGATCGAAGCGGAGATATAGGGCATGATACCGAGAGCGAAGATCGAAGCCTGGGAGAAGGCTCCACCCGCGAAGGTATCGATCAATCCCAGCATACCCCCCTGGTTAGAGCTGGTGAATTCGGCCAGCTTGGCGGGGTCGATACCGGGCAATACGATATGCGCACCGATGCGGTAGATCAGGATGAGCAGCAGAGTAAAAGTGATCTTGTTCCTCAGCTCCTCGATACTCCAGATATTCTTGAGTGTTTGAATTAACTTCTTCACGAGTGATGATCAGTTTATGAGCCTGTAAAGAAAAAAGACGCAACTGAAATTGCGTCATTGCAAGTTAGGGAAAATTAGCTTATCAATTCTACGGTTCCACCTGCAGCTTCAATGGCCGTTTTGGCCTTTTCGCTGATGGCGTTTACGCGGAAGGTCACCTTGCTTTTCAGTTCACCATTCCCCAGGATCTTTACTTTGTCAGTCTGGCTGATCAGCCCGTTGACATAGAGGTTTTCCATGGTGAAGTCGGCGATCTTGTATTTTTCTACCAGGTGGTCAACCTGTCCGAGGTTGAATACCTTATATTCTACACGGTTGAAGTTCTTGAATCCGCGTTTGGGAACACGACGCTGGATAGGCATCTGACCACCTTCGTGGGCCATTTTGTTTTTGAAACCACTACGGCTTTGATGTCCTTTGTTACCTTTTGTGGAGGTACCACCTTTACCGGAGGCTTCTCCGCGTCCTAAACGTTTTTCTTTGTGAACGGCGCCTTTGGCAGGCTTAAGAGTGTGAAGTTTCATTGCTTTTATTTTTAACTCATCGCCCCGAAAGCATCAGGGCTCGCTTGAATAATAGGTTGGGCAAAAGAAAGGGCTTAGGCTAGTTCTTCTACTTTCACCAGGTGATTTACCTTACGGACCATACCCAGAACCTGAGGAGTGGCTTCCACTTCACGGCTGGAGTTGGTTTTGTTCAGTCCGAGCGCCTTGAGGGTCAGTTTCTGACGTTCCGGCCGGTCGATCGGGCTTTTTACGAGGGTTATTTTTATCTTTTTCATTTTCGATGAAGGAGGTTTTCTAACAGCTAGTAGCTTTTGGCTGTTAGCTATTAGCATTTACTTATCCGTTAAAGACTTTCTTCAATCCGATGGTGCGTGTTTTGGCGATGTTGATCGGTTCACGCAACATGGCGAGTGCTTTGAAGGTAGCCTTTACTACGTTGTGTGGATTGGCAGAACCCAGTGATTTGGCCAATACGTCGGTTACACCAGCGCTTTCCAGAACGGCGCGCATGCTACCTCCGGCGATCACACCTGTACCATGAGCGGCGGGTTTGATCAACACTTTGGCTGCGCCTTCTTTCGCCCACTGATCGTGGGGGATGGTACCGTGCATAATGGGAACCTTGATCAGGTTCTTTTTGGCATCTTCGATCCCTTTGGTGATCGCTTCCTGGACTTCTTTGGCTTTACCCAGTCCATGTCCAACGACGCCGTTTTCGTTACCAACGACTACCAGGGCGGAGAAACTGAAAGCCCGGCCACCTTTGGTTGTTTTTACCACACGGTTGATCGCTACTACCTTGTCTTTCAACTCCAGGTCGCCAGCTTTAACTCGGTTTAAAATAACTTTTGCCATTATCTCGTATTGAAATTTCTTGATTAATTAAGCGATTAGAATTGAAGTCCTGCTTCGCGGGCGCCATCAGCTACTGCTTTAACGCGGCCATGATACAGGTTACCCCCCCGGTCGAAGACCACCTGGCTAAGGCCAAGGTCAACGGCTTTGCGGGCAATGGCTCCACCAACCAGCTTGCTTTTCTCCGTGCGTGTACCTTTCTGAGCCACGATATCTTTATCACGGGAAGAGGCACTTGCCAGTGTCAGCCCTTGGCTGTCATCGATCAGTTGAACATAGATATCCGTATTGCTCCGGAACACCGCCAGGCGTGGTTTCGCAGCGGTTCCGCTTACTTTAGCACGGACCCGGAACCGGATATTCTGTTTTTTCTGTGTCTTTACTTTGGGGTTCATCGTCTTTTATTTTGTTCCCGATGCTGCCGGGATCATGTTAATAATTATTTACCAGCCGCCTTACCAGCTTTCTTCCGTACAATTTCACCAACATAGCGAACACCTTTTCCTTTGTACGGCTCAGGCTTACGAAGCCCACGGATCTTGGCTGCCACCTGACCCAGCAACTGGCGGTCGATACCTTCCAGGCTGATGGTTGGGTTTTGTCCTTTTTCCTGTGCAGTGGCCAGTTTCAGTTCTTTCGGGATCTCGAAAACGATATTGTGCGAATAACCCAGGGAAAGATCCAGCAAGTTACCCTGGTTGGATGCTTTGAAACCTACCCCGATCAATTCAAGGTCTTTCTTAAAACCATCGGTCACCCCTTTTACCATGTTGGCCACCAGCGCACGATACAAACCATGCATGGCGCGGTGACGGATCTGGTCGGTTGGACGGACAAAGGTCACTTCGTTATTGTTCACTTCCACTGTGATATCGCGGTCAATGGCCTGCTTTAATTCACCTTTGGGTCCTTTTACGGTCAGGGTGTTGTCAGCAGCCACGGAGATGGTTACTCCGGCGGGGACAGTGATTGGTTTTTTTCCTATACGAGACATGTTTGATCTGTTTTATGATTGATTGTTAGGTTGCTGACCGGTCAGCCGGGTATAGGTTCGGCTTAATGTATCGGCAACGATTACTTCTTAATAAATGTAGCAAAGCACTTCACCACCCACATTCTGCACCTTGGCATCTTTATCGGTCATCACTCCTTTGGAGGTAGACAGGATAGCCACACCGAGGCCATTCTTCACCCGGCGGAAATCAGCAGGCTTTGCGTATTGACGCAAACCAGGACGGCTGATGCGCTCCAGGCTTTGGATAGCGGGTGTTTTGGTTTGAGGATCGTACTTCAAGGCGATCTTGATGAGACCCTGTTTATTATCCTCCTCGAATTTATACTTCAGGATATAACCCTGTGCGTACAAAATTTCGGTCATGCGCTTTTTAAGGTTGGAAGCCGGGATCTCTACGATCCGGTGTCCCGCCATCTGTGCATTACGGATTCTGGTCAGGAAATCTGCAATAGGATCTGTTACCATTTTATAACTATTATCAGTTTTTTATAAATTTTTTCTTCAAGAGCGTTTTCGAGTCGTGAGTCGTCAGTCGTGAGCCGTTCAGGCTCTAAAGTTTTTGCTTTCTCACGCCTCACCTCTCACGATAATATTCTCACACTTCACGTCTCACCAACGAACTTACCAGCTGGCTTTCTTAAGTCCCGGAATCTTCCCGTTCAGGGCCATATCCCGAAGGGCAACCCTGGAGATACCGAAGTAACGGACATAACCTCTTGGACGGCCCGTCAACTGGCAACGGTTTTTCAACCGTACTTTGGAAGAGTTCTTAGGCAATTCATCGAGTGCTTGCCATTCCCCGGCAGCTTTAAGCGCGGCGCGCTTTTCTGCGTATTGGGCGACCATGCGCTCTCTTTTCTTTTGCCTGGCTTTTACGGATGTCTTAGCCATGTTTTATTCTTTTCGTTTTTGTTTCTAAATTATTTGGCGGCGTTACGGAATGGCATTCCCAATTCCTTCAACAGTTCATAAGCTTCCTCGTCGGTGGTGGCGGTGGTCACAAATGTGATATCCATACCTGTGATCTTGTTCACTTTATCGATATCGATCTCAGGGAAGATGATCTGTTCGGTAACACCCATGGTATAGTTACCACGGCCGTCAAAGGATTTTTCATTTACGCCTTTGAAGTCACGTACCCGGGGAAGGGCCACGGAGATCAGGCGATCCAGAAATTCATACATCTTTTCGCCACGCAGGGTAACGCGGGCGCCGATGGGCATGTTCTTCCGGAGTTTGAAGTTAGAGATGTCCTTCTTCGACATGGTAGCCACGGCTTTCTGACCGGTAATGGTGGTCAGTTCCTCGATGGCGATATCCACCAGTTTCTTATCTGTCACAGCGCCGTTTACACCTCTGTTCAGGCAGATCTTCTCCAGTCGGGGGGCCTGCATCATGCTGGTATAAGAGAATTTCTTCACCAGGGCGGGCACCACTTCAGCTTTGTACTTGTCCGACAGACGCGGAGTATATTTCACGGTACTCATTTTTTACCTCCCTTAGGTTTGCTTATAGTTTTAAATACGCGTTCGGTCTTGCCGTCTTTTCTCACCCGGCTCACCCTGGCTCCGGCCTTTTGGGCGGGATCCCACAATTTCACGTTGCTGATGTGGATGGGGGCTTCTTTTTTAATGATGCCTCCAGTGGTATTCTGGGCAGATGGTTTCGTGTGACGGGAAATGATATTCACGCCTTCAACGATCACCTTTCCTTCCTCTACCAGCACTTCTTTTACGAGGCGGGGTTTGGACAGGTCCTTATCGTCGCCAGTTATGACCACCACATTATCGCCTTTGCGGATATTGTACTTGGGTTTAAATCTTGATTTCATCATTTTATCATTATGGGTGAAACCCGGTTAGTTCTTAATTTATTAAAGCACTTCTGGGGCCAGTGAAACGATCTTCATATATCCTTTATCACGCAATTCCCTGGCAACAGGTCCGAAGATGCGGGTTCCGCGCGGCTCGTCGGACTGGTTCAACAATACCACGGCGTTGTCATCAAAACGGATGTACGAACCATCTTTGCGACGCAGCTTATTGGTGGTGCGAACGATAACGGCCTTGGCAACGGTTCCTTTTTTGATACCGCCGGCAGGAATGGCATCTTTCACGGTCACAACGATCTTGTCGCCGATCTTGGCATAGCGCTGTCCGCTATTTCCCAATACGCGGATACAGAGCACTTCTTTGGCACCGCTGTTATCGGCTACGTTCAACCTGCTTTCTTGCTGAATCATATATTTGAGCTTTTGGCTTTTAGCTGTTAGCCAGCTTTCAGCTATTTTTCAATTTTTTTACTTGCTTTCAAAGCGAATAGCTATTCCTGATAGCTGATCGCTTCTTATTTAACTTTCTCAACAATCTCCACCATTCTCCAGCGCTTGGTCTTGCTCAGCGGACGAGTCTCCATGATCCGTACTACATCTCCGATGCTGCACTCATTCTTTTCATCATGAGCATGGAACTTGGTCGTCTTCTTTACGAACTTACCGTAAATGGGGTGTTTTACTTTACGTTCAACAGACACGGTGACCGTCTTGGTCATCTTGTTGCTGGTTACCACCCCGATCCTTGTTTTGCGCAAATTTCTTTCGATCATTTTGTATTGATTTTACTACCGGCTGGCGGTCGTTCATTTATACGCTTAGCTGTTTATTTTTCAATTCCGTCTTCAGGCGGGCGAGGTCACGGCGAAGGTTCCGGATGCTCACGGGGTTCTCGAGGGGAGAAATGGCGTGGGCGAATTCCAGTTTTTTCAACCGCAGTTCGTCTTCCTGAATCTTAGCTTTCAGGTCTTCCTGGCTAAGCTCTTTGATACTCTTTAAAAAATCGGCGTTCTTTGCCATCTTTTGTCGATTTTATATTTTCAATTACGCAACGAGATCCCTGCGTATCACAAATTTTGTTTTGATCGGCAATTTACCGGCAGCCAGTTCCAGGGATTCGCGAGCGATCTGCTCGGTTACTCCATCCACTTCAAACAGGATACGACCGGGTTGTACCACGGCAGCCCAGAACTCCAGGTTACCTTTACCTTTACCCATCCTCACTTCAGCCGGTTTGCGGGTGATCGGTTTATCAGGAAATATGCGGATCCATACATTACCCTCCCGTTTCATGTGGCGGGTCAAAGCCTGGCGGGCCGCTTCGATCTGGCGGTCGGTGATCCAATGTTCATCCAGTGCCTTCAATGCATAAGATCCAAAAGAGATCATGGTGCCACGCTTCGCATTTCCTTTCATGCGACCCTTTTGCATCTTCCTGTGTTTCGTTCTTTTCGGTTGTAACATGGTTTCTTATTTCGAGTTACTTTATTCGTTTATTCAGTTGTTGGGAATTAACCTCTGCGGTCACGGCCACCGCCGCCACCTCTTCTTTCACCACCACCTCTTCTGTCGCCACGGTCACCGCGGTGATCATCCCTTCTTTCCCTTCTTTCTGTGCCTTCGCTTTTCCCACCGGCTACGAAATTGGGGTTGAGGTCACGTTTGCCCAATACTTCACCTTTACAGATCCATACTTTGATCCCGATCTTACCGTAAACGGTTTGAGCGAAAACGTTGGCATAATCAATATCCATCCGGAATGTATGCAGGGGCACACGGCCTTGTTTCAATTCTTCGGTACGGGCGATCTCCGCACCATTCAAACGACCAGCCAGTTTTACCTTGATCCCTTCGGCACCCATACGCAGGGCAGAAGCGATGGACATTTTGGTAGCGCGTTTGTAGTTGATACGGTTCTCGATCTGACGAGCGATAGTATCCGCTACGATCATGGCATCGAGTTCAGGACGACGGATCTCCAGGATATTGATCTGGACATCATCCTTACCAGTAAGCTTTTTCAGCTCTTCTTTGATACGATCTACTTCTCCACCCCCTTTACCAATGATGATACCGGGTTTGGAAGTATGGATGGTCACGATCAGTTTACCCAGCGTACGCTCGATAACGATCTTCGAGATACCACCCTTGTTGATACGGGCGTTCAGGTAGGTCCTGATCTTGTTGTCCTCGATCAATCGCAGGCTGAAATTCTTTTTATCAGCGTACCAGTTAGATTCCCATCCGCGGATGATGCCTAACCTGTTACCAATCGGATTTGCTTTCTGACCCATATTCTTTTTTTGTTTCCTTTCCGTTCTTTCTTCAGGCGACCGGAAAGAGAAGTTTATTTATTTGGTTTTTTTCGTCGCTGCTTTTTTGGTGGCGGTCTTTTTAGGGGCTACCTTTTTTGCTTTGGGGGCCGCTTTCTCTACCACTTCCTCTGTTACTTCGGCTACCGGCTCCGCTTTCACGGCTTTGGCTCCTTTTACATCCACGATCACGGTAACATGGTTGCTACGCTTCCGTACACGGTATCCACGACCCTGAGGGGCGGGACGAAGACGTTTGATGGTTCTTGCTCCATCTACGAAAATGGTTTTTACGACCAACTGGCTTTCATCTCCACCTTCGTTCTTCTGTTTCCAGTTGCTGATTGCGCTCATCACCAGTTTCTTCAGGGGAACCGCGGGATGTTTGGGGTTATGTTCCAGCTCGGCCAGCGCTTTCTCCACCTGCATGCCACGGATCAGATCCGCCAGCAAACGCATTTTGCGGGGCGAAGTGGGATAGTTTCTGAGTTTAGCTACTGCTTCCATATTTTTTATTTGCCGTTTTCGGTTTGGAATCGATCCCGGGTTTTCCCCGGTCTGTCATCCTTTCCGCCAACTAATTATGCTATTTTCTTACTTGAGTGTCCTTTGAACTGCCGGGTCGGTGCGAACTCGCCCAATTTGTGACCCACCATGAATTCGGTAACATAGACCGGGATGAATTTATTCCCGTTATGCACAGCGAATGTATGTCCGACAAAATCGGGGGTGATAGTAGAGCGGCGGCTCCAGGTTTTGATCACACCCTTTTTTACCTTTCCTTCCGACATGGCCAACACCTTTTTCTCGAGGTGGCTGGCGACGTAAGGACCTTTTTTAATTGAACGAGCCATTTATTATCTCAGTTTAAGATGATTCAAATTATTTAGCCAGTTTGCTTCCGTTCTTACGCTGCAGGATCAGTTTATCGCTGCCTTTGTGCGGCTTGCGGGTCTTCTCTCCTTTCGCATATTTACCAGTACGGCTTCTGGGGTGTCCACCTGAGGCACGACCTTCACCACCACCCATTGGGTGATCGACAGGGTTCATGGCCACACCGCGGTTGCGGGGACGGATACCTCTCCAACGGTTACGACCGGCTTTACCCATGCTTTGCAGATTGTGATCGCTGTTGCCAACCACCCCAACGGTAGCATAGCAATTGATCAGCACCTTGCGCAATTCGCCGCTGGGCATTTTCAACACGGCATATTTTTCTTCTTTGTTGGTCAGCTGGGCAGAGGAACCTGCGCTGCGGGCGATCTTACCACCCTGACCAGGTTGCATCTCGATATTATGTACCATGGTACCGAGGGGCATATTCTTCATTTGAAGAGAGTTGCCGATCTCGGGTGCTACGGCGTCACCGCTGATGATATTCATCCCTACGGTTAAACCCTGGGGAGCGATGATGTAACGCTTTTCTCCATCGGTGTATTCCACCAGGGCGATAAAGCAGGTACGGTTTGGATCGTACTCAATGGTCTTTACTTCCGCCTGGATCTCTTTCTTATTGCGTTTGAAGTCGATCACACGGTATTTCTTCTTGTGTCCACCACCGATATAACGCATGGTCAGGTGACCAGATGAGTTACGTCCGCCGGTGCTTTTCTTTGTCTCCACCAGGGACTTCTCGGGTTTGTTAGTGGTAACTTCCGCATACGCGTTCCCGATTCTCCAACGGGTTCCTGCGGTGACCGGTTTATATTTCTTCAGTGCCATGCTAAATTGTTTTATGCGAACTTATCAGCCTCGCGGACTATAATTTTTTACTTTAAATATTCGAATACAGATCAATCTCTTCGCCTTCTGCCACTGTTACAAATGCTTTTTTGTAAGGGGGCTTCTTTCCGGCTACATAACCAGCCTTGGTCATACGGAATTTGTTCTTGGCGGGTACCACGAGGGTGTTTACATCCACTACGTTTACGCCGTAGAAGCTTTCCACCGCTTTCTTGATCTCCAGCTTATTGGCAGCCTTAGCGACCTTGAAAGCGTAGCGGCGCAGTTTTTCCTGCTGGGCATTCGCTTTTTCGGTGAGGATGGGCTTAATCAATACTTCAGAAAGTTTCATCGCTTTGTTATTTATAGTTATTAAGCTTCAACGGTTGCTTCGGAATAGAGTTTGGCCGCGCTTTCGGTGAACACCAGTACTTCGGAATTAACCAGATCGTAGGTGTTGAGTTCCCGGTTCAGGAGTCCCAATACGGTAGGCACGTTCTGCATGCTGAGGTAAAGGTTATCATTGTAATCGGGCATGATGAAGAGCGTTTTTTTGTCGGCTACCTTCAGGTTGCTGAGGATGCCTACAAAATTCTTGGTTTTGGGGGTTTCCATTTGGATATCCTCCACTACCACGATCGCGTTCTCCTGGGCTTTGGCCGACAGCGCAGAAACACGGGCCAGGGCCTGTACTTTGCGGTTCAGCTTGATGTCATAAGCATGGGGCTTAGGACCGAAGATGGTACCACCACCCTTATACAAAGGGTTCCGGATATTACCCTTACGGCTTCCACCAGTACCTTTTTGACGGTGCAGCTTGCGGCTGGCTCCTTTTACTTCGGCACGGGTCTTTACCTTATGGGTACCTTGACGCTGAGCGGCGAGGTATTGTTTTACCGCGAGATAAACCACGTGGGTATTGGGCTCAACACCAAAGATGGCTTCGGGCAACTCAACGGTTCTGCCGGTTTTCTTTCCCTGTATATTTAATACGTCGACTTGCATAATTATTTCTGGATTAAAACGATTGAACCATTGTGGCCCGGAACGGAACCACTTACCAATATGTAGTTTTTCTCGGGCATGATCTTGATCACCTTCAGCCCTTTCATTTTCACGCGATCACCGCCCATACGGCCGGCCATGCGCATGCCTTTGAATACACGGCTGGGATAAGAAGATCCACCGATCGAACCGGGGGCGCGCTGACGGTCGTGCTGACCGTGCGATTGCTCACCTACCCCGCTGAATCCATGGCGTTTTACAACACCCTGAAAACCTTTACCCTTGGAAGTACCTACTACCTCAACAGTATCGCCTTCGGCGAAAATGTCGACAGTAATGGACTCCCCGAGGTTCTTCTCGAGCGAGAAATCACGAAATTCTTTGACAAATTTTTTGGCTGCGGTTTGAGCCTTGGCGAAATGATTCTTTTCAGATTGGAGCGTTTGCTTTTCTTTTTTGTCGCCAAAAGAAAGCTGGAGGGCACTGTAGCCATCTGTTTCCTGTGTCCGGACCTGGGTCACTACACAAGGGCCTGCTTCAATAATGGTGCAGGCAGTTTGCTTGCCACCAGGATCGAAGATGCTTGTCATCCCAATTTTTCTTCCGATTATACCTTTCATTTTCTTACGGTTTATCCCCGCAAGGTTATACAAGACATTCCGAAAGAATCATCGGAATTCAATCCTGGTTTATCGACGACCTTTTCCTGAGTTTTCTACTAGAGAAGGGGAAGTACCGGCGACAAACAAACCTCGAAGGGCTTGTTTATTATGTTTTACGACCCAGAGCTGTTTCTTCAGACCTTCGCCTGATTGACAGATAGGATAAATCAACTATTTCATTAAAAAAGAACTACTACAATTACGTATCCTGAAAATCAGGCTATCCTATCACGCAGGTTATGCCTTGATCTCTACCTCTACCCCACTGGGCAGATCGAGCTTGCTCAGCGCATCAACCGTACGCGAAGAAGAAGTGTAAATATCCAACAAGCGCTTATGGGTCGCCAGTTGAAACTGCTCACGGCTCTTCTTATTCACGTGAGGAGAACGCAACACGGTAAAAATTTTCTTGCGGGTAGGCAGGGGAATAGGTCCTGTTACTACAGCGCCTGTGCTGCGGACAGTTTTTACGATTTTTTCGGCAGATTTATCTACCAGATTGTGGTCGTAGGACTGTAATTTGATTCTGATTCTCTGAGACATACGTCAATACCCGCTTTTCTTACGGGAGTGCAAAGGTAGGGGGTTGGGTGGAAATGGACAAAGAATTGGAAAATAATTTTCCGCAAAAGCTAAAGGCTAATTGCTAAAGACTAATAGGTAAAGGCTTAATGCATTTAACCATTAGCGCTTAGGTTTTGCGTAACACTTTGAGATTCAATGTCGCGAACCCGCCTTTTTCCACATGCTCCACCTGAAAATGGTGCATACCGGCCTCGAGTTTTAATTGGACCTTTTTATTGGGGGATTCATCAAATTTATACAAAGAAGGGTTCCATTCGTCCACGATCATTTTCCCATCCACATAAAGCCTTACGGCATCATCCCAGGTGATGCTGAATTCGTAGGTCCCGGCCTCTATCTCTGCCTTGCCTTCCGCAACGGTGATGAACTTTTCATAGGTCTGGCCCTCAGCCTTTATGCCACCCCACCAGGCATATTCGAGCTTGGTGGTCTTTTCAGTCTTAACCGGTCTTACCCGGGCATTGGGGGGAAATAGAGACCCGGATTTTAACGGGTCATGAAAATCAGGATCATAAGCATACCAACGCACCTCAAAATCAATGGGCATAAAATATTTTTCAAAGGTGAAAAGATGACCGCTGTTCCCAATCCGGCCAAACGGATCAGTAAATGCCGGGCCTGTATATTCCAACTCGATCCGGATATCTTCCATTTTACCCTTTCCCTCTTTCATGCAGGTAAAAGATCCCGGGATCGATCCTTCGGTAGCACTTAGTCCGTTGACACCTTTAGCCGATTTCAGCTTCCATTGGCCGGCCGGCCCTAATACTGAGAATTGCATCTTTCCGGAACTATCTACCGGGTTTTCCAGCCAAACCAGGGGATACCGGTAATCATAAGGCCCCCAGTTGGTCATCCGGATATTTTTACGTCCGGCTAAAACCCCTCCCCCTTTGAAAGGATCCTGCGGATCAGGTATCTCAGGCACAATTTCGGTGGTATCCACGGAAAGGGCTTTGTCCATCGCCGCATTGAACCCCGTATCCAACCCGGTAACTGTTCCATCTATCGCGTAGAGTGAATTGTACTGATCATAGAGGTTTTCAAAAATGTTCAGGTCCTGTGTCCCCTTAATATTATATACGATCCCATTGCGGAGAAAATTATTAAAAACGATCTTATAATTCCGGCTTCGGGTATCCCTGGCTTTGGCATAGCCCCAGTCGGTGGGTTGGGTTGGCCTTGACCAGAGCCGGATGGCTTCCTTACTTTCCTGGAAAATATTAAAGGTGATCTGGTTATCCTGACCGTGTTCTATGGCAACATCGATCCGGTTATTCCTGAACTTATTTCCTGAAATAATGGAATTGAAACTATAGCCTCCCCAGATCCCATGGTCACATTCAAATATCCGGTTGTTGATGATCTTATTACGACTGAAAGTGACCTCCACTCCATTGGTAGGTGCATAGGAGAAATCATTTCCGGAGAGCACATTATCGTTACACCCACCCTGGCCATTGTCCATGGTGGACTGACCAGCCCACAAGAAAAACCCATCGCCACCATGTGTCACAGCATTTTTGTAAAAGATATTCCGGTTGCTTTGTTCATATACCAATATGCCGGCACTGTCCTGCCCCCGGTTGTACACACCATGGCTATAACCCCGTACATTGAAATTGATTTTGTTGTAAGCAACCGTATTATCATTACACCGGTACATCCCGATTCCAATTCCTGAATTAAACGAAAAGTCATTATTATATATCCTTCCGTTGTCACAATCCTTCATCATCAGGGCGTTTTGTCCGCCGGTCACGCGACAATACCTGATCTCCGCCTTGTCACAATTCTCCAGGTAAATGGCTGCCCCATAGCGCAACCATTCATTTTTATCATTCTGGTGAAAGCTCATCCAATCCGAAATATCTTCTTTTTCCTGGGTGCTGTTCAGGAAGGGGCGGTAATTATAACTAAGGTCGCAATGATCCAGGGTAAGTCCTTCCACATTGGTGGCCCGAATCGCCACTTTGAATCCATGTGCGTTCAGGTTACGCAAGGTGATGTTCTTTCCCCCTTTGATCCAGATGCCTATACCGGCAAAGGCATCGGGACGTTGGGTCTCTTTGTTCCCTTGCAGAATGGCTTCGCGAAAATCCACTGTGATATTATTTCCTTCGATCAGGATCACCGAGGCATCCATTCCACCGGGAGACTCGAGGCGATAAACCCCATTTTTGATCTTTACCGACCGGGTTATTCTTTTTCCCTGAAAGAGTTTCTTTTTCTGGGCCGGTAATTCAAGTACCGCAAAAGAGATCAGCAGGAGAAGCCAAATTTTTTTACTCATGATTTTACATTTACTTGCGTCCGGTGCCGTATAAATTTATTCACCCCTGGGCAATTAAAGAACAATATGACAGAAATACCTGAAAAAAAGAAGGGAATACCGGGTTGGCTGAAACTCAGCGCCAAGATCCTGGTTACGGCCCTTTGTTTCTGGTATATTTCCGGAAAGATCAATTTTGAATCGGCAAAAAATGCCTTCTTCGACGCCAACTGGTGGTGGCTGGGTCTTGCCCTTGGCTTACTCACCCTTTCCAAACTCTTTTCCTCCTTCCGGCTGAATATATATTTCCGAAACATAGGAATATCCCTTTCGGAAGCATTGAATCTACGGCTTTATTGGCTGGGAATGTTCTACAACCTTTTTTTGCCCGGAGCTATAAGTGGCGATGCCTACAAAGTCATTTTGCTAAACCGTCACTATCAAACCTCCTACAAAAAAGCTTCTGCGGCCGTTTTACTTGACCGGTTCAGTGGCTTACTGGCACTTGGACTTATTCTCTCCCTTTATGGATGGTTCATCCTTCCCCCCTCCTATCTTCCTTATCTTTTACTGGCAGGCGCCGTGAGTGCCGTTGGAATACTTTACTGGGTAACCAGACGCTTCTTCCCGGAATTTACGCCCGGGTTCTGGCCCACTTTTGTGTGGGGATTGGCGGTTCAGGGAGTACAGGTCATCTGTATTTACACCATTATGGCGGCGCTGGGCATACCCGCTACTCAACATGAATGGATATTTATATTTCTGGCAGCAGCAGTCATCTCTGTATTGCCTTTGTCGCTTGGTGGTGGACTGGGCACCCGGGAATTTGTTTTTGTCGAAGGCGCAAGGTTCTTTCATCTTTCGGAAGAAACAGGGCTTGTGATCAGTCTGCTGTTTTACCTTATCAGTGTCGTTGCTTCCCTGCCGGGTTTGTATTATGTTTTCCGTGAACCATTGGGAAGGCAACGGTAAATCCGCATTACCTTTGCCCCATGAAGGAAAAAAACTATGGCTGGCTGATCTTATTACTTGCCGCTATACTTTTAATACCTGGCCTGGGCAATACTACTCTCTGGATATATGATGAGGTGCGCAATGCCGAATGTGCCCGAGAAATGTATGAACGGGGCGATTGGATCGTTCCCACCTTTAATGGTAAGTTAAGGGCAGTAAAACCACCTCTTCATTATTATTTCATGTTTGGCGGTTATTCGCTTTTTGGCGTTTCGGAATGGGGTGCAAGGTTTTTCTCCGCTGTATTTGGGATACTCACTGTGCTCATCACTTTTTTTTTCACGGCCCGATTTTCCAATCGGCGTCAGGCACTGATCACCAGCCTTATCCTGCTCTCTTCAACGCATTATCTTTTTCAGTTCAGGCTTTCTGTTCCTGATCCTTACCTGATCTTTTTTAATGTACTCGCGTTGTTTAGTGGGTATGCATTTTTTCGGGAGGGAAAAAGCGCATGGATCTATCTCTGTGCTGTGGCTTTAGGCCTGGGCACTCTTGCAAAGGGGCCTGTTGCGATCGCCCTACCGGGAATGGGTTTATTTCTATGGATTGTTTGGCAAAGGGAGTGGAAAAAACTACTTGACCTGCGGATCGTATGGGCCGGTATTCTTTGTCTGGCCATTGCAGTACCCTGGTATTTATTGGTCCATAAAGCCACCAATGGCGCATTTACCCAGGGATTTTTTATTGATAACAATATCAATCGGTTCTCGTCAACCCTTGAAGGGCACGGAGGGATTTTCCTGCTTATCCCCTTGTTCATATTCCTTGGAATGCTTCCGGCCTCTGTATTCAGCCTTGAAGCTTTTCGAAAGGGAAATCAATTATACACCGAACCCTTTCTTCGCTTTGCTTTGTCGGCGTTGGGGGCCTATCTGATATTTTATAGTTTTTCCGGGACCAAACTCCCCAATTACCCTTTTCCGAGTTATCCTTTTCTGGCGATTTTGTTGGGGAATTATTTCAATAAGGTGTTGGATAAGGGAGGGATGCGGTGGTATCCCGTGCTCGTGCTGCTGGTGATCGCGATGGGGCTCACGGTAGGGGCTTATTATGGCATCCAATCCGAATCGGCCACACGGTCGGAGGCTTCGCTTTCTGCCTTTGCGTTCCTGTTGGTGATTGGGGCTGCGATGGCTTTATATTTTGCCATAAAGAAAAAGGCCTCCCTGGTATTGGGAAGCCTGTTTATTTTTTATATGGTCTTTCATTTATTCTTTTTGCATCTGCTTTATCCCCGGCTTTACCGCAACAATCCACTGAATCAAACCATTGAAACCGTAAGGCAATTTGATACGGTGGTGGGTTATAAAAACTTTCAACCTTCTTATACCTTTTATCTGCCAAATCGAATACACGAATTTGACCATGCAGATTCCTTGCAGCAATTCATTAAGGATAAAAAGGTAATTGTGATTACACGGACCGAACACCTGAAGGACCTGGAAGAAATCCCTTTGATAGAATTAGCGCGGCATCATGATATTTTTGAATTGCCTACGACGGTGGTGTTGGGGAAGGAATGATATTCGGGAATCGTGAGGTGTGAGTTTCGTGAGACGTGAGAGGTGAATGGTGAATAGTGAAAAGTGAATAGTGAAAAGTGAAACATAAAACGTATAATTTACCACCCCCAAAATATTTTAACCATTCACTATTAACTATT
>JANRLV010000130.1:0-9599 GCA_033762195.1 Chitinophagaceae bacterium
CCAAAAGGTATGGCAAAGGCCAGCAATACCCCACTGATCGTGGCATGAACGCCTGATTGAAGAAAGCAATACCAGAGTAATATTCCGGGAAGGGTATAAAAAATGAGTCTTTGCACCCCCAGGCGCCCCATCAGGTATAAGCCACCAAAGATCCCCAGTCCGGAAAACAAATAGAGTAGTTTCAGGTCATCCGTATAGAATAACGCAATCACCAGGATAGCCCCGAGATCATCGATGATGGCAAGGGCCGTAAGAAAAATCTTCAGATTGACCGGTACCCGGTTGCCAGCCAGGGAAAGAATACTAAGTGCTGCGGCAATGGGCAACATGGCATTTCTCCATTCGGATAATTCCCCTACGGATAACTCACGTTCGATCTCCAAACCAACCAGTAAGAAGAAGATGGTCATCAAACCATCATTGATCTAATGCTCGATGGAAAGGCCTCCCAATTTTTCATGCCAGAAATGAACATAGGAGCTTCCCCAGGCGGAGTTGGCAATGAGTAAGGAGATGATCGTACACCCGATGAGAATAAAACCTCCGGCCTTTTCACTCTGAAAAAATTCAGTGAACAAGGTGCTTAGCCTGTTCTCCCTGGGTAATATCGGCTGAAATTTATCCTTCATTTCTTCGTATCCCCCTTCATAAACTCATCGGTAAAATGCGTCCTGCTTTTGGGTTGGGAAAATTTGTCTTTATTATAGTCCGCCGAACCACCTCGCGGAATGGACAGGGAGGTCCATCCGTTTTCGGCAAGCATTTTTCCAACAAAAACGATCTGCCCTACGTGATAGGAGTAATGGGCCAACTGACGATGAATGGTTTCCATTACCGTATGCCCCTGGTTGCGGATATAAATGAGTTTATTCAGATCCTCCGGCTGCAGACTGTCAAGTGCCTGGAAAAGTCGGTCCCATCCCTCATTCCATTTTTCCATCATTTCCTGACGGGAACTGACCGGTGTTTCAAACTCTCCTTCGCGGTCACGCCATTCCTTTTCCCCGTCAGTGTGAAGAAAATCTGTCCAACGGGAGAGCATGTTTCCCCATAAATGTTTAACAATCGTGGCCACACTATTGCTGTCTTCATTAAATTGGTGAAACAGGTGCTCATCCTTAAGTTGATCAAAGGTTTTTTCGCCCAACTGTTTGTAAAAGGTGAATTGTTTCTTTGCAGAAATAAGAAAATCGTTTTCCATAGGTATAAAATTACCGCTATTATTTTGTAAATTACTCCATAAACTTGCCGGCATGCGCCCTTTCAAAATTCCCCTTCTTTATTTCGTATTTCTCATTACTCATTTCTTATTTTCTCTGACTTCCTCGGCACAGGAATTTGGCGGCAATCCGCCTTCACTCAAATGGAAACAGATCAATACGGATACGGTCCGGGTGATTTTTCCCTATGGGCAGGAAGCAAGGGCTCAGCGGGCAGCCTCGTTTATCCACGCCATGGCAAGGGATAGCGTGTCTGCGCTGGGAAAGAAATTGTTTAAAGTGGACGTGGTGCTTCAAAACCAAACCACCATCTCCAATGGGTATGTAGGCCTGGGCCCTTTTCGCAGTGAATTTTACCTGACACCCTCGCTGAATAACTTTGAGTTGGGAAGCCTGAACTGGGCAGATGCGCTGACCATTCACGAATACCGTCACGTGCAGCAATTCAATAATTTTCGTAATGGGGCCAGCAAACTTATGCAAACCCTTTTTGGGGAAGAGGGGCTCGCGGTAGCTATCAATGCCTCTATTCCCGACTGGTTTTATGAAGGGGATGCGGTTTACAATGAAACACGCCTCTCCTTACAAGGCCGTGGACGTCTTCCTTTTTTTCTCAACCAATACCCGGCACTCTGGAATGAAGGGAAGAAATACAGTTGGATGAAATTGCGCAATGGCTCTCTGAAGGATTTTGTTCCTTCCCATTATCCCCTGGGCTATCTGTTGGTCAACTATGGCCGCACAAAGTACGGGCCATCCTTCTGGTCAAAAGTGACCAACGACGCCAGTGCCTTCATTGGATTGTTCTATCCATTCCAAAAAGCGATCAAGACCCATGCCGGGGTGGATTATAAAACATTTACCCGCGAAGCCTTTGATTATTATAAGGAGATACAGGCAACAGTTCCCGAGCAAGGACAGGTGAATGTGTTGCCGGTCAATAAAAGATATCTGCAGAATGATCTCTTTCCTTACCAGGCAGGGGATGACTCACTGATCTTTTTACGTACTACTTACCGGCACAGACCGGCTTTTTATGTCCATCATGGTGGTTTACCCAGAAAGATACGGGCGAGGGACATCTCTCTGGAGGACCAATTCAGTTACCGTAATGGGAAGATCGTGTATGCCGCCTATCAGCCCGCAGTGCGTTGGGGCTGGCGCGACTATAGTGAATTACGGTTATTGGATATTGAAACAGGTAAACAAAAGGTATTAACGAAAAGGTCCAAATATTTTACACCCGATATTTCGCCAGATGGAGCTACAGTGGTTGCTGTTCAAATGACACCCGAAGGGACTAATGCTCTTCATCTATTGTCCGCTTCGGATGGAAAATTGATCCGGGAATTGCCCAATACCGGTCAATATGTATTTACCGATCCAAAGTTTATTAATGATGATCAACTGGTAACGGCCGTGCGGTTACCGGATGGGCGGATGGCCCTTGGACGCATCATCCTTGCTTCGGGAGACCTGGATTGGATTACACCTCCTACCTATTCCGTGCTTGGATATCCGCAGGTCAACAACAATCAGGTTTATTTTACAGCTTCCTATCAGGGCAATGATGATGTGTTTTCTGTGTCACTGGATTCCAAAGAGATCAATATCATCACACAGGGTGGGGGAGGATATTATTTTGTGAATGCTAAAGAAGACTCGGTTGTATATTCCCGATTCACTGCCGAAGGTTATCGGTTGGTCAAACAAGGGGTGGGGGTAAGATCAAAACCGTTCTACCTGCGTGAAGATCAATTGCCCCTTTTACGTTTTCCCGTTGCCGGGACATTGGATCAACGTACCGGATTCTTACAGGAGACCCTTCCTACTCGTTTTTCAGAAACAAAATATAAACAGGCTACCCGGTTGTTGAATTTTCATAGCTGGAGGCCTTATTATGAAGATCCGGAATTCCGGTTTTCATTATACGGAAATAATGTCTTGAACACGTTGGAGTCGGAATGGTATTATCTCTATAACCAAAACGAAAAGACACATGCCCTTGGCATTACAGAGACATTTGGAGGCTTGTTTCCGTACCTGAGTGTGGGAACACAATTAACTTTTGCCCGACAGGATTCGGTGAACAGCCAGCTTCGTCAATGGAACCAGTTGGATACCCGTATTGGGTTCAATATCCCGTTGAACCTGACAAGGGGACGATTTTTCAATTTTTTGAATTTCGGGACCAATTATTTTCTGCGTAATGAGTTTAATACAGGCCCCAATAAAAATAATTTCACCACCAATAGTTTTACCTATCTCCAGCACTTTATCAGTTGGAGTCAGCAGGTGCAACAGGCACGTCAGCATATATTCCCGCGCTTTGGATACAATGCCCAGGTACAGCATCGTCATGCCGTCACCAAGTTTGACGGGTATCAATTCTTAGCCAATGGGAACATTTACCTGCCCGGGCTTCTCCAAGATCATTCGATCGTTCTTTCCGGAATTTTTCAGGAAAGGGACACTTCCCGGGCGCTCTTTGCCAACCGTCTCGCCGGGGCCAGGGGATTTACCGATTATTATTTTTCGCGGATGTGGAAGATATCCGTCAACTATCACCTTCCTTTACTCCTCCCGGATTGGGGGGTTGGGAACATCGTGTACATCCAGCGGATTCGGGGGAATGGATTTTATGACCTTCAACGCGTTTTTTCCAATAATAAATTATTATCCAGGGATCTTCGCAGCACGGGAGCCGAGTTCTTTTTTGATACCAAATGGTGGAATCAATATGAACTGACCTTTGGTTTCCGGATCAATCATTTATTGGAAGATGATCTGTTATTGCAACGCAGGGCTGGAGATAATTGGTTTGAGATAATTTTGCCTGTGGCGATTATACCCAGGTAGATTTCTTTTCACCAGATAAATTAATTGATGGACTTTAAAGTATCTTGAATCGTCCTGATTTTATCTTCTGCATCTGCTTTTTTCTTTTTCTCGCTATCGACAATTTCAGGCTTAGCGTTCGCCATAAATTTTTCGTTTTGAAGCTTTTTTTCAACAGAGGCCAGGAAGCCCTTCAGGTATTCCAGATCCTTGAGTAATTCCTCTTTTTGCAAAAGACTTCCCGCAGAAGATTCCGAAGTAAGATAAAACCGATCATTATTTACGACAACTGCAACGGCGCCATCAATAGGCTTGTTAGTGTATGCTATTTTGGAAGCATTTACCTGTTTTGAAAGTATATATTCAATTTCGGTATAGATCGACAAATTCTCTGTTTGAATATATAACTCAATGGTTTCTTTTGGCTTAAGTTGTTGGCGGTTGCGCGCATCACGTATAGCAGTGATAACTTCCTGAAGAAGCAGCCCTTGTTGAATAATGTCCTTATTTCCTTTCTGCAGATCCGCATACTGTTTAACACAAAGGTCATCCGATTGGTCCTGTAAGAGGTGATAAATCTCCTCAGTTACAAAAGGCATATACGGATGCAGCAAATGGAGTAATTGTTCAAAATACTGGATCGTCTTCCGGTAAGTGTTTTCAGGAATAGGTTGGCCATAGGTAGGTTTGGCCCATTCGAGGTACCAGCTGCAGAAGTCATTCCATATTAAGGAGTAGATGGTTTTAAGGGCCTCGCTCAGGCGGAAGTCCTTCATCAATTCGCTCACTTCCATTTCTGCTTGCCGAAGACGTTGCTCAAACCAGTTTACAGCAAAATCATTATTTGTTTCAGTGGAGGCAATGGTATTCTGTCCCCACATCTTTACCAGTTTTAGCGCATTCCAGATCTTGTTATTAAAATTTCGCCCCTGTTCCAATGTAGATTCATCAAACAGCAGGTCGTTACCTGCGGGCGAGGAGATCATGATCCCAAACCGAACGGCATCGGCGCCAAAGCGATCGATGAGTTCCAACAGGTCGGGGGAATTCCCGAGGCTCTTACTCATTTTCCGCCCTTGCTTGTCCCTTACCATCCCGGTGAAATACACATCATGAAAAGGTTTCTGATGTTTAAATTCCATTCCGGCCATGATCATACGCGCTACCCAGAAGAAAATGATATCCTGTCCGGTAACCAATACCGAAGTAGGGTAGTAATAGTTGATTTCTTTATTGCCCGGCTCGGTGATGCCATTGAATACCTCAATGGGCCAAAGCCAGGAGGAGAACCAGGTGTCCATGACGTCAGGATCCTGGGTGAGATCCTGAATCGTGAAATGGGAACCGTGTATGCTGGTCAATTTCGCGAAGGCTTCTTCACGGGTGGCGGCAACGGCAAATTCACCGGTTGGGGTGTACCAGGCTGGGATCTGTTGGCCCCACCACAGTTGCCGGCTGATACACCAGTCTTTTACATTCTCCAACCAATATTTGTAAGTGGCCAGGAATTTCTCGCCTGGATGAATGCGGATTCGTCCTTCCAATACTTCCTTAAGGGCCGGCTCGGCCAGTTCTTTCATCTTCACAAACCATTGGGTAGAGATTCGGGGCTCCACCACGGCATTGGTACGTTGCGAATACCCCATCCGGGTGCTGTACTCTTCTTCCTTGACCAGCAGGCCGTCAGTCTTTAATTTTTCCACTGCCGCTTTACGTGCCTTGAAACGATCCATGCCTACAAATACCTGGGCCGCTTCGCTCAGTGTACCATCTTCATTCAAGGTATCAATAACCGGGAGATTGAATTTCAATCCGAGGTTATAGTCATTGATATCATGGGCCGGGGTAACCTTAAGGGCGCCGGTTCCAAAATCAAGCGAAACATATTCATCATAGATGATCGGTACCGGTTTATTGATCAGGGGTACGATCACATATTTTCCCTTCAGGTGGGTATAACGCGGGTCATTGGGGTTCACACAAACAGCCGTATCCCCCATGATGGTTTCCGGGCGTTGGGTGGCAACGGTGATGTATTCAGATGCCGGATGAATGTTGGCAGATGTCGGATTGTCTGTTACATAATATTTTACATAATACAGCTTACCGGTGATATCCTTGTATTCTACTTCTTCATCACTCAGGGCTGTCTTTGCTTCGGGGTCCCAGTTGATCATACGGGCGCCACGATAGATCAGTCCTTTTTCATACAGGTCGATGAAAATCTCGATCACGGCTTTGTAGTAGTGGTCATCCATGGTGAAGTTCACCCGGTTCCAATCCACACTACATCCCAGTCGCTCGATCTGATTATAAATAATACCGCCATATTTCTCTTTCCATTCAAAAGCGTAGCGAAGGAATTCCTCACGGCTCAGGTCGGCTTTTTTGATCCCTTTTTCTTTTTCCAGCATTTGCACCACTTTCGCTTCGGTGGCGATGGAGGCGTGATCACTACCGGGTACCCAGCAGGCATTGAATCCACTCATCCGCGCACGGCGGATCAGGATATCCTGTACGGTCTCATTCAGGGTGTGTCCCATGTGGAGCACGCCGGTAACATTGGGAGGGGGGATGACCACCGTAAAAGGGGGCCGGTTGTCGGGGTGACTTTCAAAATATTTCTTTTCTTTCCAGTGGGAGGTCCATTTGGTTTCTGTCGTCCCTGGTTCAAAGTTTTTGCTCAGTTCCATAATGAGCGGCAAATTTACATCTTCTTCCTCACCTCCTCACAGATATAGACGGTCCCTTCATGTACTTCTTCGATGGCCAGGAGTATCTCGGCAAAAGGTGAACTTTTGGTCACATATCCCCTGGCCCCGTTGTCTAACATGCGTTGGGCATAATGGGGGTGGGTGTTCATGGAAAGGCCGATCACCCGGACAGCGGGTTCGCTATCCAGGAGACGGCGGGAGGTCTCAAACCCATCGATCGGGGTCATATTGACATCGACCAGAACAACATGCGGCTTTAATTCGGAAGCCAGGTCTATGGCATCCAATCCGTTGCTACAATCAGCCACCACTTCAATATGGCGGATATCTTTGAACAGTTGTTTCAGCGAAGCCCGAACCATTTCATGGTCTTCGACCAGAATGATACGGATGAGGTTTTTTTCCATTCTTACATTCATTGTAGGCCATTCTAACAGCGCCTGCTTTACAAGACCCTGTCCGGAACTTCCAGGTTGCAAATCGACATGAGAAATACGTATTTATACCTAAATCCATTTAGTATTTTTACTAAGAATAATGGACTGATAATTAGGTTTTTAAAGGTGATTGGGTCACTTTAAGACAGAAAGCAAGGGGATGGAAATCGATTCTAAGCAGTAAAAATACTGAAATACTAAAGTAGAAACACTCGTGAATATTACCAAGTATTTTTACAATATTATTTTATAGGCCAGATAGGGGGGAAAGAGGGGTCAGGGCTGCTTTCTCCTCAAAAAGAACCCTATTTTCGCCCCCAGAAAATTGGAAAATATGCAAAGAGAACTGACTTCCTGGTACAGCCCCTCCCTGAACAAAGAAATGCCGATCGCAACCTATGGCCATTACGGTTTCGCGTTATTGTTGGTACCCACGGCATCCGCCGATTACCTCGAGTATGAGCGTTTTCAATTGATGGATCATGTGCGGCCATGGGTGGAAGCCGGAAAGGTTAAGATATACTCCATTGACAGCATCAACAATGAAAGCTGGATGAACAATCATATGCACCCGTATGATAAAGTGGTACGCCACAAGCAGTGGAATGACTATGTGTACAATGAGGTAGTGCCCTTTATCCGGAACTCCAGCAGTCCTGATACACCCATTATTACCTGTGGAGCTTCTTTTGGGGCCTTGCACAGTATGAACCTTTTTCTCAAACGTCCCGACCTTATCAACGGGGTCATTGCAATGAGTGGGGTATATGAATTGACGGAATATACCAAGGGGCATTTTGATGAAGACGTGTACTTCAATAGCCCGATGCACTATATGCCCAACCTGTCCGATCACGGCATACTGGAACAGATCCGCCGCAGTGGACATATTCATATCCTCTCCGGTAGCGGTGATTATGAAGACCCTACCAGTGCCGGTCGATTTGCCCGGATCTTATATGAAAAAGGGATCTGGTATGAATTGGATATCTGGGGCAAAGAATGGAAACATGATTGGCCAACCTGGAAGGCCATGCTACCGCATTACCTTGAAACAAGGTTTTAAAGAAGAGGGAGGAAACTACCTTAAAGTTATCCTCAAAAATGAGAAAGGTCAGCATTTCCTCCGACCGTTCTCATTGTAAGCTGGTTCGGGTCTGTCTACTTTCACATCAGATTCAAACCGGATTACCATGCCTACAAAGAATACGGACCTGAATCGTTATGTCATCTGGATAGATCAGAAAAAAGCCCTTATCGGAAAATTTGATGCGGAAGATCATTTCACCTGTATCACCCTCCGGTCTGGACTGGGAAGACGCACACGATTCGAAGGGGAAACATCCAATAAGACCCGGGTAGGGGCACAAACGCGCAACAAGCAAGCGCAGACACAGGAAAAACATAATCAGGAAATTCTTCATTTTTGCCGCGAGGTTATTGATCAGATCGAACAAGTCAGTTCCCTGTTGATCCTTGGCCCCGGTGAGATGAAATTCTTACTCGAGAATGAACTCACCTCCTTACCTCGTTTTCAAATGGTTTGGTTCGAAGCCCAGGCGGCTGATAAAATGAGCATACCACAATTAAATGAAGCCGGGAAAAAGCATTATCATATACTGAGTTCGGAGTGAAAGATATCCTTTTACCTGCTCAATAGGCCTTTATACCTGTTCCATTCGGAACTTGAGAGCTTCATTTGTATTCGGAGAACCAATGGGAGAGATTACGTAGATAAGAAATTTTTTCAGGTAACCCATACTTGTCAGGCTACAACTTCTTCAATGGTAGCGCCTATGCCTCTTTCGGTGATCCCGTCACAGAGTGGTTTCAGTCGGTCGTAACTGTCCTTTTTTACGGCATATTTTCCCTGATGATGAATAATGTAAGAGCATTGTTCAGCTTGTTCATAGCTATGTCCGCAAACTTCTACAAGCGTTTCGATCACCCATTCAAATGTATTGACCTCATCGTTCCAGACGATCAGGTTGCAGGGACCTTCAGTATCCAGAAGGAGTTCCGTTTCTTCGAAGGTTGATTTTTGAGTATGTGTATTTTCCCGAGCCATTTTGGTAGATCAACAAAGATAAAAAAACCCTTTTCATGTACAAGTGTCCGGCCGCGAAGAACCTGGATTATTGATTATTAATTATTTATTTAATTTTTTAGGGTAAAATTTTGTGTGGAAAGGGTGAAGTCTTATCTTTGCCCTCCCAAAATAATTAGCCCAGCTAATGCTTTGGGGATCAAAGGGAGTTTAGCTCAGCTGGTTCAGAGCATCTGCCTTACAAGCAGAGGGTCGGCGGTTCGAACCCGTCAACTCCCACAGAAGTAACCTCTAAAGTGCTTAATTACAATGGCATTTGGGAGGTTTTTCTTTTGTTACACTT